>NZ_JBHXFJ010000030.1:0-91026 GCF_042722465.1 Streptomyces sp. NPDC127098 | reverse complement strand
GCGGTGCTCCGATCGATCGGAGCACCGCCCGGCCCTTGCGCACCGGCCGGTTCGGCTCAGAGGTCGTCGTTCTGGGCCGTGAACTCGGCCTCGTTCGAGCCGAGACGGAAGAACGAGATCTGCGCGGCGTCGGAGCCGCCCGAGGCCGTCCAGCTGATCCGGTAGGAGGGCAGCGGGTCACAGTCGCCCGCGGTCACGTTGCCCGGACCGACGTAGATGGTGGACTCCTGCAGACCGCCGTTCATCATCGGCGACGACCAGGTGCAGCTGCCGTCGAGGGCGCTGATCACGAACGCCGTCTCACCGGGCGACGCGGTGGTCTCCGGGTCGATCAGCAGCTCCGAGGTGCTGTAGGTGCTGCTGTAGACGGCGTACGACATGCCGTCCGAGCCGGCGTCCTGCGTCGACGGGTTCAGCTCGGCCGACCAGTTGCCGCTCTCCCAGTGCATCGTGGTGCCCTGCATCGTCAGCGTCTGCTCGCCGAACGGGTTGCAGGTGGAGCCGGACGGGAAGGTGGACGTGACGCCCGAGCCGTTGACCACCATGCCGCCGCTGGAGGAGACCAGAGTGGCGCCCTCCACGCACATCACCGAGTCGAGCAGGCTGTACTCGGTGGCCACCTGCTGGCCGGCGGAGCCCTCCGAGATCTCGATGCGGAGCATGAACGGGTCGCCGTTACCGCCGGTGACCTCGCCCACCCAGGCGCCCGCGTAGCCGGGCGGGACGAACGCGTTGGGGTCGGGCGCGGTGCTGTCGCCGTCGTCGGTCCCCTCCCGGCTGGGCTGGTCGTCGTTCTGGTCGTCGTTCTGGCCGTCGCCGCCCGTCGGGCCCTGCGACGTCGTCCGGTCGTTGTCGCCGTCGGCCTCGTCATCGCTGTCACCGCCGCTGAGCGCGAAGATCGAGACGCCGGCGACGATCGCTACGGCGACGATGGCCGCCACCACGATCCAGACCGTGTTGTTCCGCTTGGCCGGGCCCCCGGGGCCTCCGGGGCCGCCCGGGTAGCCGCCGCCAGGGCCGTACGGGCTGCCGCCCATGTCGTGGGGCTGCGGGTAGCCGTAGGCGGGCGTGCCGCCCTGCTGCGGGTAGCCGTACGCCGGGGTGCCCGGCGGCTGCTGCTGCGGGTAGCCGGGCGGCGGCACGGCCGACGTCATGGTCGCCATCGCGTTCACGCCCGTGTTGGACGGCGGCACCGGGCTGGGCGGCGGGGTCCCCGGGGCGAAGGTGGTCGGCGTCGGCTGGGCGCCCGGCGGCAGCGGGGTGACCGGCGGCCCCGCCGGCATCGCCGGCGGCGGCTGGTTGGACGGCAGCGGCGGCGCCTGCATCGGGTCCTCGGAGTCGAGGAGTTCGACGGCGTGCCGGCCCAGCCTGGCGACCAGGGCGCCCGGCAGCCACGGCTCGTCCCCGTCGGCCGGGAGGTCCGTGAACTGGTGCAGCTGGTCGAGGGTGGGCCGCTGCGTCGGGTCCTGCGCCAGGCAGCTCTCGATCAGCGGCCGTATGCCCTCCGGCACGGCGGACAGGTCGTGCTGACCCTGCACGATCGCCAGCATCAGCGCCGTCATCGCGCTGTTGGCGTCGCCGAAGGGGGTGCGGCCGGTGGCGGCGAAGGTGAGGACGGAGCCGAGGCAGAAGATGTCGCTGGCGGGGGTGAGGGTCTCGCCGCGGCACTGTTCCGGGGACATGAAGCCGGGGGAGCCGACGGCGGCGCCGGTGCGGGTGAGGCCCTCGCCGCTCTCCAGGGCGCGGGCGATGCCGAAGTCGATGACGCGGGGGCCGTCGATGGTGATCATCACGTTGGACGGCTTGAGGTCGCGGTGTACCAGGCCGGCGCCGTGGATGTCGCGCAGCGCCTTCACCAGGCCGTTGGCCAGGATGAAGAGGGTGCGCTCCGGGAGCGGCCCGTAGGAGTTGGCGACCACGTCGTGCAGGGAGGGGCCGGCGACATAGCCGGTGGCGACCCACGGGGTCTCGGCGAGCGTGTCGGCGTCGAGCACCGGCGCCGTCCACTCGCCGCCGACCCGACGGGCGGCCTCCACCTCGTGCTGGAAGCGCTGCCGGAACTCCGGCTGCGCGGCCAGCTCCGGCTGCACCAGCTTGACGGCGACCGTGCGGCCGCGGTCGGAGCGCGCCAGATAGACGCTGCCCATCCCGCCGGCGCCCAGCTTCCCCAGCAGTCGGTACTGGCCTACCCGTTGAGGATCTGTCGGCCCGAGCGGCTTCATGCTGAACTACTCCTCTTCGCTCCGTAAGGCCTCATGAGAATACGGGGGCCCGTAGACACTGGGGAGGACAGAGGCCGAACCGTAATCGGTTCCCGCGATGCCCTCATGATTGTGGTTGATGCCATTTCTTGACCGAGCGGCCGTCGGGCTCACTCCCTTTCGAGCGTGAACTCGGGCTCCTCGTCGCCGTACGGCGTGAAGTCGATGCTGGGGGCGTTGTCCCCGGTGAAGGAGCCGCCGGCGTCGGTCGCGTCGAAGTCCAGCCGGTAGGAGGGGAGCGGGTCGCAGTCGCCCGCGGTGACGGCGCCGGGCCCGACCAGCATGGTCCCCCCGTCCGTGCCGCCGCTGACCAGCTGGGACTCCCAGACGCAGTCGCCGTCCGGCTCGCTCGTGGTCATCCCGACCTCACCCGGTTCGACGATGCTGCCGAACTCGGCGGAGAAGTCGTCGTCGCTGTAGACGCCGCTGAAGATGGCGTAGGGCATGCCGTCGGATCCGGGCGCCGTCGCCGCCTCCGACATGATCAGCCGGCCGCCGTCGGAGAGCTCCCACCGCAGGGTGCCGTCGCTCTGCAGCGTGGCCGTCTGGTCCGCGAACGGGTTGCAGCCCTGGTCCGCGGGGGTGGTGCTGGTGACGCCCTCGGGGGCGAGGGATATCGTCCCGCCGTTCACCGAGGCGAGCGAGGCCTCCTCGACGCACAGGAGCTGGGGCAGCACGCTCCACTGGGTGGCGACGATGTCGCCCTGGGAGCCCTCGGATATCTCCATCCGGACGAAGATGCTGTTGTCGCCGTCGAGGAACTCGCCCTCCCAGGCGCCGACGAAGTCCTGGGGCACGGTGCCGCCCCCCGGCTGCTCCGTGGGTTCCTCGGTCGGTTCCTCGGTCGGCGTCTGCTCCGTGGGCTCCTCGATCGTCGTCGGGTGGCCGCCCGTGGGGCCGGGGCCGGGGTCGTCCCCGCCGCCGTTGGTGGCGACAACGGCGATGCCGACGGCCACGGCGAGGACCGCCACCGCGGCGCCCACGATCACCGGCACGTTGTTCCGCTTGGCCGGCGCGGGCGGCGCGCCCGCGTGGGTGCCGGGGCCGTAGGGGCTGAAGCCGCCCGTGGCCTGGTGCGGGTAGCCGTAGCCGTGCGGCGGGGACGGCTGTGGCTGCGGGTAGCCGTAGCCGGAGGACGGGGGTTGGGCCTGGGTGGGCTGGCCGACCGGCGGTTGGCCGATCATCGTGTCGCCCATCGGGTCCTCGGAGTCGAGGAGTTCGACGGCGTGCCGGCCGAGTTGGGCGACCAGGGCGCCGGGCAGCCAGGGTTCGCCGCTGTCGTCGGGGACGTCGGTGTACTGGTGCAGCTGGTCGAGGGTGGGCCGCTGCGTCGGGTCCTGCGCCAGGCACGCCTCGATCAGCCGGCGTATGCCCTCCGGCACCCCGTCCAGGTCGTACTGGCCCTGCACGATGGCGAGCATCAGCGCGGTCATGGAGGAGTTGGCGTCGCCGAAGGGGGTGCGGCCGGTGGCGGCGAAGGTGAGGACGGAGCCGAGGCAGAAGATGTCGCTGGCGGGGGTGAGGGTCTCGCCGCGGCACTGTTCCGGGGACATGAAGCCGGGGGAGCCGACGGCGGCGCCGGTGCGGGTGAGGCCCTCGCCGCTCTCCAGGGCGCGGGCGATGCCGAAGTCGATGACGCGGGGGCCGTCGATGGTGATCATCACGTTGGACGGCTTGAGGTCGCGGTGTACCAGGCCGGCGCCGTGGATGTCGCGCAGCGCCTTCACCAGGCCGTTGGCCAGGATGAAGAGGGTGCGCTCCGGGAGCGGGCCGTAGGAGTTGGTGACCACGTCGTGCAGGGAGGGGCCGGCCACGTAGCCGGTGGCGACCCAGGGCGTGGCCGCCTCGGTGTCGGCGTCGAGCACCGGTGCCGTCCAGTCGCCGCCGACGCGGCGTGCGGCGTCGACCTCGTGCTGGAAGCGTTGCCGGAACTCGGGCTGGGCGGCCAGTTCGGGCTGGACCAGCTTGACGGCGACCGTGCGGCCGCGGTCGGAGCGCGCCAGATAGACGCTGCCCATCCCGCCGGCGCCCAGCTTCCCCAGCAGTCGGTACTGGCCTACCCGTGTCGGATCCGTCGGCCCGAGCGGCTTCATGTGACCTACTCCTCTTTCGCCCCCGTGCACCCCGGTGGAACACCGGAGCGGTTGGCACGCCTTACTTCCGGAACTCGCGAAGGGGGACCGGGCGGGTGCCGCACCCGGTTCCCTCTGTGACTATCACGTTGTACTCATGTGACCGGTTCGGCGACGGACCCGGTCGTGTACCGTACCCCGTTCGATTCCGGACGCCGTCACGGGGGCGCGGGAGTTGTGTGACGCAGCTCACAACGGCGGGTCGGGGATGGTCAGTCGGCGCGCGGGTACCTGCCCTGGTCCCCGTCCGGGTCCGCGAGCCAGGCGATGTTCAGGGCGCCGTCCGGCCCTTCGGTCCACATCCGGAAGCCGCCGTCCGTCCAGCAGTCCGCGCTGTTGCCGTCGCCGACGAGGGTGTCGGGGCCCATGATCACCTCGTCCTCGGTGACCTGCACCAGGCGGTTCTCCCAGGTGCACTCGTAGCTGTCGGTGGTCTGGTGGAACGTCATGACGACATCGCCGACGGCGCCCTGGGTGACGGTGATCTCCGAGGTGCCGCTGCCGTCGTCGTTGTCCCATTCGTAGCGGTAGGTGCCGACCAGGTCCTCGGGCACGTTCGCCTCGGCGGTGGCGTCGGCGCGCCGCAGGGTGGCCTGCTGGTCGTTGTAGGTCCAGGTCAGCTCGTCGCCGTTCGCGGAGAGCTCCAGCGTCTGCGGCGTGGCGTTGTCCCGGCAGGACTCGTTCACCTCGCCCTCGGGCACGCTCCAGTCGTGCAGCTCGGTGAACTCCAGGCGCTGGTCGAAGGATTCGAGCCGCACCTGGAAGGAGCACAGCACCTCGTCGGTGATGGTGGTGGCGGTGCCGACGATGTCGCCCTCCTCGCCCTGGCTGATCTCGAACCGCAGCAGCTTGTCGAGGCCGCTCTCCGGCTCGTACCGGCCCTGCCAGGCGCCCAGGTACTCCTCGTCGATCGACGTCGAGCCGCCGCCCGAGCCGCGTATCACCAGACCCACCACCACGGCGAGCACCACGAATGCCGCGCCCAGCGAGGCGAACGCCCAGCGCCGGGCGTTGTTGCCGCCGCCCGTGGCGCCGGTGGACGTCGCCGGGCCGTAGCCGGCGGGCCCGAAGCCGCCCATGGACGGCATGGAGGGAGCGGGGATCGGCGCGGGCGTGGGCGGCGGGTGGTGCGCCGTGTTGGGCATCGAGTAGGGGGAGGGCAGCGGGACCGGGCGCTGCTGGGCGGAGGGATGCACGCCCGGCCAGGCCGGGGCCGGCGCGGCGGGCCCTGGCGGGGTGGGTCCCGACTGCGAGACGGGCTCGGCCGGGGAGGCGGCGACGGCGCGGTGGTCGGTGCGGCTCTCGGGGCTCTCCGAGTCGAGGAGTTCGACGGCGTGCCGGCCCAACTGGGCGACCAGCGGCCCGGGCAGCCAGGGCTCGCGGGAGCCGTCGGGGGTGGTGAGGCTGAGCAACTCCGGCAGGCTGAACCGCTGCTCGGGGTCCTGGCGCAGGCAGCCGGAGATCACGTGGCGCAGCCCCTCGGGTATGCCCGTCAGGTCGGGCTCCTCCTCGGCGACGCGGAACAGCAGCAGGTGCACGCTGGTGTCGAGCGCGCCGAACGGTGTCCGCCCCGTGGCGGCGTAGGCGAGCAGTGAGCCGAGGCAGAAGATGTCGCTGGCCGGGGTGACGCGTTGGCCGCGCACCTGCTCCGGGGACATGAAGCCGGGGGAGCCGATGGTGGCGCCGGTGCGGGTGAGGCCGCCGTGGTTGGCGTCGAGGGCGCGGGCGATGCCGAAGTCGATGACGCGCGGGCCGTCGATGGTGAGCAGCACGTTGGACGGCTTGAGGTCGCGGTGCACCAGGTCGGCGGCGTGGATGTCGGTGAGCGCGTGGGCCAGGCCGTTGGCCAGCAGGCTGACGCTGCGCTCGGGGAGCGCGCCGAAGTCGCGGGAGACCACCTCGTGGAGGGAGGGGCCGGCGATGTAGCCGGTGGCGACCCATGGAGTTGCGGCCTCGGTGTCGGAGTCGAGCACGGGCGCCGTCCACTGCCCGCCGACGCGCTGGGCGGCGGCGATCTCCAGCGCGAAGCGCCGCCGGAAGTCGGTCTCCTGGGCGAGCTCGCGCTTGATCGTCTTGACGGCCACGGTCCGGCCACGCTCGGAGCGGGCCAGGTAGACCTGGCCCATGCCGCCCTGGCCGAGCCGGCCGAGCAGTCGGTACTGGCCGATCCGATGAGGATCCTGTGCCGTCAGCCGATCCATGTGGAGCAGATCCCCCCGAAGATGACTCTGGTTGCTCCACGAGGATAGAGGCGAACATCCGCTCCGCCCATGGGTGGTCACACGCGCACGGGGGCGCGGCGACGGCGCTGGCACGGGTGGTTGGGCGGCGGGGGTCTTCGTCCCCGGCCCTCCCCGACGTGTGCGGCACCGGCGGGGAGGACCCGGTCGACGTGCGGGGCGGCGGCCCCTCCGGGCGAGGTGGGTGACGGCCCCCGTTCACCCGCCCGTTCACCCGCCCGTTCGCCGCGCGTCGGCGCTCGCCGCCGCCTCGTCCGCCAGCGTCTCCAGGGCCTCGGAGAGCCTGGTCAGGGCGGCGAGTGCGGCGGCGAACTCCGCGCGTCCGCCGAGCGCCTCGGTCAGCCGGTCGGCGAACGCGGTGTGTCCGGGGCCGATCCGGGCGATCGCGGCCCGGCCCTCGTCGGTCGCGGCCAGCAGCTTGGCCCTGCGGTGCGCGGGGTTGGGCTCGTAGGCCGCGAGCCCGCGCTCGACCAGCAGGTCGGCGATGCGTTGCACGCTCTGCCGGGTGATGCCCATGACCCGGGCGACGCCGGAGACCGGCAGCGGCTCCGTCAGCACCGCGCCGAGCACCTGCCACCAGGCGGCGGTGAGCCCGGCCGGCGCGGCGAGCCGGTCGGCGACGGTCAGGAACTGCCCGTTCAACCGGAACGTGGTGATCGCGGCGCCGGAGAGCAGCGCCTGCGGTGTCGGCGGCTCGCTCGCCCTGCTCATCCGGCGGCCGCCACGATCGGGTAGGCGCTGGCGTCGGAGTGCTCGTAGAGTCGGAACCAGGCGTCGAGCACGGTGGGTTCGAGGGCGCCGAGCCGGGCGAGGATCTCCCGGCCGAACGCGACCTGGTCGGTGGGGCCCGCGGTGATCACGTCCCGGTCGGTGACCGCGTCGGCCTCCCGGTAGCGGGCGCCGCCCGCGTAGCCGCTGATGGCCAGCACCTCGGCCGCGGCGCCTGTGTGGTCGCGGTCGTCGAGCAGGCCCTCCCTGGCCAGGCCGACCGTGGCGCCGCAGATCGCGGCGACCGGCACGCCGGCGGCCAGGAAGCGGCGCGCGGCGGCCGCGAACGGCGCCAACTCGTCGCCGGCCAGCCAGCTGTCGGCGCCCGGCAGGATCAACAGCGCGCTGTCGGCGGGCCGCAGCTCGTCGAGGGCCAGGTCGGGCAGGATCCGCAGGCCCCCGACCGTGGTCACCGGCGCGAGGGAGGCGCCCACCGCCCGGACCGTGAAGCCGCGCCGGGAGAGCTCGGCTATGGCGTGGCCCGGCTCCCAGTCGGCGAGGGTGTCGTAGACGGCGATGTGGACGGTTCCGCGCGCTTCGTTCATGACAGCATCCTGCCATCTCGACAGGATGCTGTCAAACTCCTGGCGCAGCGGTAGGCTGGGCTGCCGTGATTCGACGCAGCACCTTGCGGGAGCAACTCGCCGACGCCCTGCGGGAGGAGATCCTCGCCGGCCGGCTCGGTCCGGACGGTGAGTTCACCGTGCGCGAGATCGCCGAGCACTACGGGGTCTCGGCGACTCCGGTGCGCGAGGCGCTGGTCGACCTCGCCGCCCAGGGGCTGCTGGAGGTGGAACAGCACCGGGGCTTCAAGATCAAACAGTTCTCGTTGGCCGACTTCCGGCACATGATCGAGGCGCAGGCCCTGGTGAACGACGGCATCCTGCGCCGCCGACCCCCCTTAAACCGGTGGGACGCGCTGCCCGAGGCGTTCACCTCCATCCGCCGCCGCGCCACCGCCGCCCGGCAGGCCGCCATCGCCGGCGACCTCGACATCCTCATCGCCTACGACCTGCGATTCTGGCGCGAACTCGACGCGCTGCTCGGCAACCCACACATCGGCGAGTTCCTCGACCGGCTCCGGGTGCGCTGCTGGGCCTTCACCGTCCCCCACCTGCGACGTCAACGCGTGCTCGCCGGCCGGCTGTGGGCCGGCCACCCCGACCTGGCCGACGCCGTCGAGCGGGGCGAGGCGGAGGAGACGGAACGACTGCTCGGCGACTACCGCGACCACGCGCTGACGCTCGCGGTCGAACTCACTACCCTTGCCGTACCGCGTCACCCGGACCGAGAGTGAGCCCACACGTGGCCTGTGACCTGTGGCTGGTCCCCCTCGTCGATGTGCTGTGCCACAGCCCTGACAACCCCTTCGCGGAAGAACTCGCCGACTACGACCAGGCGCTGGCCGACGCCGGACTGCCGCCGGTGCCCGTGCAGGGCTACGTGCCCGGCACGTCGGGCGAGGTCGCGCCGATCGCCGGCTTCGACTACGCCGCGCTCCACCTGCTGCGGCGCGCCTACCTGCTCCAGCTCAGCGGCCTGCCGGTCACGCCGGCGGAGCAACTGGAAGGCGACTACCAGCAGTTGCTGGAAATGTTCGAGTCCACGGCCCAACAGGCGCATCTCGTCTGGCACTTCGACCACGCCGGCTGCTACGTGCCGGTCGACTTCCCGCACCCCCTGGTCAACGAGACGCTGCTCGCCGGCGGCGGTCCGCTCGGGTCGAGCCACGGCCTGCTGCGGGAACTCGAGACGGTGGCGCCGGCGCTCGGCCTCGACCCGCGCAACCCGCCCCCGCCGCCGAGCCCGCCCACCCGCCCCACCAGCCTCGACGAACCCGCGGCCGAGCCGACCGCGCTCGACCACCCCTTCGCCCACGAACGCCACGTCTGGCTCTCCCTGCACACCGCCGCCACCCGCAGCCTGGCCCAGGGCGCGATGATCGTCTTCAGCTAGCCGCGGCGTGCGCGTGGCCTCGCCCGGCCGACCACCTGGGTTGCCGCCCGGCCGGGGCTTCGCCCCGGACCCCGGCGGGGCCAGGTCCGGTGGTGGGGCTCTGGCCAGACGTGACCGGAACGGTGGGGTTGGTCCGGCCGGGCCATGGAGCTCGCTGCGGGGCTACGCCCCAGGCGGCGATGGCCGCGCCTGGCCGACCACCTGGGTTGCCGGCTGGCCGGGGCTTCGCCCCGGACCCCGATGGTCGTGCCCGGGCGGCCCGGCCGGCCGTCGAACTCGCCGCGGGCCGGCGGCTCGGCCGCGGGGCCGTGCCCCCGATCACCCGGACGCCGGGCTTCGCCCCCCTCGGTGAGGCCCGCGCCGGCGGTGCGGCTCTGGCCAGACGTGACCGGAGCGGTGGGTGCGGCCGGTTTCCCGGCACGGTCGTCGCCTCCGCCGGGCCGCCCCGCCGGGGCTCCGCCCCGGAATGCGGGCGTGCGGTCCCGCCCGGCGGCGGTGCGCCGCCGCCGTTGGCGGCCGGCCACGGCCACGGTCCCGCGCCGGCGGCGCCGGTCCCGGTCATGCCGGGCGGGTGGGCGCGTGGTGTGGCGTCCGTGGCTGAGGTCCCTTCGAGGCGTTCGCTCCGCCAGGAGCGGCTGTCACTCGAAAGGGTGGAAGTCGGGGCACGGCGCCCGCGCCGTTAGGCTGCCTGGCGTGAGGATCCTTGTCATCGGCGGCGGTGCCCGCGAACACGCCCTGTGCCACGCTCTCTCCCGCGACCCGGCCGTCACCGCGCTGCACTGCGCGCCCGGCAACGCCGGCATCGCCGAGGTGGCCACCACCCACCCGGTCGACGCGCTGGACGGCGCGGCCGTGGCCGCGCTCGCCGGCCGGCTCGGCGCCGAGCTGGTCGTCGTGGGGCCCGAGGCCCCGCTCGTGGCGGGTGTCGCGGACGCGGTGCGGGCCGCCGGCGTGCCCGTCTTCGGCCCTTCGGCCGAGGCCGCCCGCCTGGAGGGCAGCAAGGCGTTCGCCAAGGAGATCATGGCCGCAGCCGGCGTGCCGACCGCCAGGTCGTACGTCTGCCTCACCGCCGCCGAGGCCGACAAGGCACTCGACGCGTTCGGCCCGCCCTACGTCGTCAAGGACGACGGCCTGGCCGCCGGCAAGGGCGTCGTGGTCACCGAGGACCTGGCGCGCGCCAGGGAGCACGCCGCGTCCTGCGAGCGTGTGGTCATCGAGGAGTACCTGGACGGGCCCGAGGTGTCACTGTTCGCCGTCACCGACGGCGAGACGGTCGTCCCACTCCAGCCCGCGCAGGACTTCAAGCGCGCCCTCGACGGCGACCAGGGCCCCAACACCGGTGGCATGGGGGCCTACTCGCCGCTGCCCTGGGCCGAGCCCGGTCTCGTCGACGAGGTGCTGGAGACCGTGCTCCAGCCCACCGTGGACGAACTGCGGCGCCGCGGCACCCCGTTCGCCGGGCTGCTGTACGCGGGGCTCGCGCTGACCTCCCGCGGCGTACGGGTGGTGGAGTTCAACGCCAGGTTCGGCGACCCGGAGACCCAGGTGGTGCTGGCCAGGCTCCGCACCCCGCTGGCCGGGCTGCTGCTGGCCGCCGCCACCGGCGAGCTCGCCGAGTTCCCGCCGCTGCGCTGGAGCGAGGGCGCGGCCGTCACCGTGGTGGTCGCGGCCGAGGGGTACCCGGAGGCGCCGCGCTCAGGCGACCCGATCGAGGGGCTCGACGAGGTCGCCGCGGCCGACGCGCCCGACGCCTACGTGCTGCACGCCGGCACCCGCAGGGACGACGCAGGGCGCGTCGTCAGCGCCGGCGGCCGGGTGCTGTCCGTCACCGCCACGGGGACCGACCTGGCGGCCGCCAGGGAGCTGGCGTACCGCGCCGTCGGCCGGATCAGGCTCGCCGGCGCGCACCACCGCACCGACATCGCCGCCCGGGCGGCCGGCTGACCGGGCGCCGACGCCATCGGCCCCGCCGTGTCGCCTCCTTTACCCAAAGCCCCACCATCGAGTGACCGATCCGCTGACCGGCTGACGCACCAGCCGCGCCCAACTAGGGTGCGGCGCAATGTGGTTCGCCCCTCCGTCCGGCCCCTCCTACGGCGATCGGATCACCGTGCGTTGCGCTGTCAGTGCCCGGTGCGACAGTGGGAGGACGGCCAGGGCGGTCGGCGGCGTCGGAAGAGCGGAGGGCAGGTCATGGTGCAGCGTGGGGCGCGTGATGCCGGCGGCGCCGGACACTCCGCGCGGGATCACGCGTTGGCCGTGCTGCGGGTGCGCGACGGCGCGTTGGCGGTGGCGCTGCTGCCGGCGGCGGTCGCCGTGGTGCTGTTCGCCACCGGCGTCGGGCGCGCCGTCCGCTGGCCGGTGGCCGGGCTCGCCGTCGCGGTGCTGGCCGTCGCGGCGGTCACCGGCCTGGTGATCGCCCGCGCGCGCCCCGCCGTCACACCCACGGTCGCGGTGCCTGAGCGTGCCGCGCCCGCGCTGCACGAGCTGATACAGGACCTGGCCGAGCGGCTCGACGTGCCGACCCCGGCCGGCATCGCCCTCACCCCCGACTGCGACAGCTGGCTCGAGGAGCCGCCGCGCGCCGGCGGGGCGCGGCCGGCCGGGCCGGTGCTCGTCATCGGCTCGCCGTTCCTGTGGTGGCTGCGGGTGGCCGAGCTGCGGGCGCTGCTCGCGCCCGTGGTCGCCGGCACCGGGCCCTCGGCCCACCCGGACATCGCGGCCGCTCGCCGCTGTGTCCGCGCCTGGGACGCGACGGCCGGGCTCGCCGCCGGCGGCTCGGCGGCCCGCCGCCCGCTGCTGGCGTTCGCCGGCCGGGTGGCCCGGCTGCTGCTGCGGGCGGCCGCCCGGCACACCGCCGACATGGAGCGCGGGGTGGCGCTGGCCGCCGCCGGCCGCGCCCAGGGCGTCGAGCCGGCGCTGCGCACCTCGGCCCAGGAGCAGGTCGGCCTGGCCTACGCCGGCTGGGACCGGCTGCTGACCAGGGTCGCCTCACCCGCCTGGCGCATCGGCCGCTGGCCGCGCGGGCTCAACGCGGGCGTGGTCGCGGCGCTCACCGAGCTGTCCAGGAGGGACCGGCTCGCCGAGGGCTTCGCGGCCCGGCTCGGCGAGCGTCCCGCCTGCGACCTGTTGGACGAGCCGGGCGTGATGGACGACGAGATCTCGCTGCTCGCCGCCCGCCTGCTGCGCGGGGTGCCGGGCGCCCCGCTGCCGGCCGGGTGGTCCCCGGTGGACTGGGTGGCCTACCCGGACGAGGTGGTGGACCGCATCTGGCGGGACCGGGCGGCCCGGCTGTTCGCCGCGCTCGACGCGGCCGAGACACCGACGTTGGCCTGGGCCCTGGAGCGCCTGGCGGCCGCGGCGGCCACCGACCACGGGGTGGACGCGCTGGCCGCCCGCCTGGCCGCCGGCGCGGGCCGCGGCGAGACCCGGGAGTCGCTCGTGGAGCACGTCGCGGCCGCGGTCTGCTGCGCGGCGGCCGACACCTCGGCGGCCGTGCCGGGCCTCGACTGGCTGGACGGCCCGGTGCTGTTGGCCGAGGGCAAGCGCCGGCAGGACGTGGCGGCGCCCGTGCGCAGCCTGGTGGACGACGGCGATCCGGGGCCGCTGCGCGACTGGCTGGCGGGCATCGGCGCCCGCGCCGACAAACCGGTGCGCCTGGTATGACACCGAAGGCCCTGGACAGTTTGCCCGGTTGGCGCCACTATCGGGCCATCATCTCCGGTCAACGTCGCGACGACTGGTGACCGGGCACTCGCGGGATGTGATGTGCTGGGGGGTCCCACAGGCGACGGAGGTGTAGGGAGGGGAGATTGAGCAGGAGCACCGAGCGCATCGGGCGATGGGAGTCGGGCGCGCTCACCCAGGCCGTCTCCGATCCGTTCGGGCAGGGTCCTTTGCCCTGGTTCCGGGGGGACGAGCGCCAGTTCAGGCGCAGCGACCACGCGGTGCCGACGCGCCCGTCCGGGCCGGCCAACGCGGACGACGTGGCCTGCCAGATCAAGGGCTTCGTGCCCGACGGCGCGGTGGCGCCCGGCCGCCCGCTGGACTTCCGGGTCACGGTCAACCCGACGCGCGAGTTCACCATCGACATCTACCGGATCGGCCACTTCGCCGGCGACGGCGCGCAACTTCTCACACACAGCCCCAAGTTGATGGGCACCCGGCAGCCGGCGCCGCTGATCGCCGGGCGCACCGTCTCCTGCCACCACTGGTGGCTCTCCTGGCGGTTCCAGGTGCCGGACGACTGGCAGCCGGGCGCCCACGTCGCCGTCCTCACCACCGCGGACGGCGCCCACCGCTCGCACGTGCCGTTCACCGTCAGGGACGACAACCCGGCCGACCTGCTGCTGGTGCTGCCGGACGTCACGTGGCAGGCGTACAACCTCTTCCCGGAGGACGGCCGCAGCGGCGCCAGCCTCTACCACGCCTGGGACGCCGGCGGCCGGCTGCTCGGCGAGCACGACGCCGCCGTCACCGTCTCCTTCGACCGGCCCTACGCGGGCGCCGGCCTGCCGCTGCACGTGGGCCACGCCTACGACTTCATCCGCTGGGCCGAGCGCTACGGCTACGACCTCGCCTATGCCACCGCGCGCGACCTGCACGCCGGCCGGGTCGACCCGTCCCGGTACCGGGGGCTGATCTTCTCCGGCCACGACGAGTACTGGTCGCGCGAGATGCGCACCGCCGTCGAGCGCGCCCGGGACGCCGGCACCTCGCTGGTCTTCCTGTCGGCCAACACCATGTACTGGCAGGTGGGGCTCGGCCCGCTGCCCTCGGGCGACCCCGACCGGCTGCTGAGCTGCCGCAAGCGCCAGGGCCCGGGCCGCGCCGTGCTGTGGCGGGAGCAGGGCCAGCCGGAGCAGCTGCTGCTCGGCATCCAGTACGCGGGCCGGGTGCCGCGCCCGCACCCGTTGGTGGTGCGCAACGCCGACCACTGGCTGTGGGAGGCCACCGGGGTCACCGAGGGCGCCGAACTGCCGGGCCTGGTCGCCGGCGAGGCCGACCGGTACTTCCCCCGCACCCCCCTGCCGGACTCGGTGAGCCGGGTGCTGCTCGCCCACTCCCCTTACCGGGACGACGGGGGCGCCCGCCGCCACCAGGAGACCTCGCTCTACCGGGCGCCGAGCGGCGCCTGGGTCTTCGCCTCCGGCACCTTCGCCTGGTCGCCCGCGCTCGGCCGCCCCGGCTACCTCGATCCCCGGATCCAGAAGGCCACGGCCAACCTGCTGGACCGCATCTGCAAGCGCGACTAGCCGCGGCTGGCCGCGACGACGGGGGCGGGGCGGGGGCGGCATCCGACCTGCGGGACAATAAGGGCGCGAGATCAACCACCCCCCGAAGCGGCCCATCAACCCCAGAGTTGCCAGGAGGCGCTGTGCCAGGATTCGTCGAGAAGCCCGAGCCCGTGCGGGTGCCCGGACTTGAGCACCTGCACACCGGGAAGGTACGCGATCTCTACCGGAACGAGGCCGGCGAGCTGGTCATGGTCGCGAGCGACCGGGTCTCCGCCTACGACTGGGTGCTGCCCACCCCGATCCCGGACAAGGGCCGGATCCTGACCAGGCTCTCCCTCTGGTGGTTCGACCAGTTGGCCGACCTGGTGCCCAACCACGTGATCTCCACCGAGGTGCCGGCCGGCGCGCCCGACGACTGGGCCGGCCGCGTCACCGTCTGCCGGTCGCTGGACATGATCCCGGTCGAGGCGGTGGCCCGCGGCTATCTCACGGGCTCCGGGCTCGCCGAGTACCAGCGCGACCGCACCGTCTGCGGCCTCGCGCTGCCGCCCGGCCTCGAGGACGGCTCCGAGCTGCCGGCGCCCATCTTCACCCCCGCGACCAAGGCCGCGGTGGGCGAGCACGACGAGAACGTGAGCTACGAGGAGGTCGCCCGCAAGGTCGGCGCCGAGACCGCGGCCCAGCTGCGGCAGGCCACGCTCGCCGTCTACAACCGCGCCAGGGACGTGGCCAGGGACCGCGGGATCATCCTGGCCGACACCAAGTTCGAGTTCGGCAGGGTCGTCGGCGTCGAGGACGACGAGCCGCTGGTGCTGGCCGACGAGGTGCTGACGCCGGACTCCTCGCGGTTCTGGAGCGGGGACGAGTGGCAGCCGGGGCGGCCCCAGAAGCCCTACGACAAGCAGGTGTTGCGCGACTGGCTGTCCTCCCCCGAGTCCGGCTGGGACCGGGCGGGCGAGGCACCGCCGCCCGAGCTGCCGGCCGAGGTCGTGGAGCGCACCAGGGGCCGGTACGTCGAGGTCTACCGCAGGCTGACCGGAGTGCCCTGGGACCGCGTCGCCGACTGAGCGGCCGCGCCCCCACCAGCGCCGTGGTGCCGCCGGGTGCGCCGATTCGCCGGGACCGTCATGGCTCGGCGACGAATGTCACGGGGCCGGCACGGTCCACGTCCGGACGATTCACAGCCCACGCCGCTCGCCGAATCGGGTGATAGCAAAGACGGCGAAAGCGGTTGCGTCAGAGGTGGGTCATGGGGGAGATCGCGTTGTCGTTCCTCGGCGTGTCCGGTGAGGACGAGAGGGTGTACCGGCACTGTCTCCGGAGACCGCGCACCACGTTGCCCGAGCTGTGCGCGACCCTGGGGCTCGATCCGGTCGACGCCCTGCCGAGGCTGCGCAGGCTGCGCAGCCTCGGCCTGGTCAGGCTGGCTCCCGGCGGCCGGATAGCGCCCGCGCTGCCCGAGACCGCGGTGGCCAGGCTGGCCGCCGCCACCGACGGCCGGGGCACTGGCCACGAGTCGGGCCGCGTCATGGCCTCGCTCGCCTCGCTGCGCGCCGAGGCGGCGACCGCGGGGGGTTCCGCCGCCGGCCGCCCGGGCGTCGAACTCGTCACCGACCTCGCGGACATCCGTGACCGCGTCACCGACTGGGCCTTCCAGGCGTGCGACGAGGTGCTCTCCATGACGCCCTGGAGCGCCATCACCCCCGAGTACCTGGCCTTCGCCCGGCCGATCGCGCTCCGCTGCCTGCGGCGCGGGGTGCGGTTCCGCAGCATCATGGTGGCCGACAGCCTCGGCCACCCGCCGACCGCCGCCTACATCGACGAACTCGCCCGCAACGGGGCGCGGGTCCGGCTGGTGCCCACGGCCACCGAGCGGCTGCTGATGAGCGACCGTCGGGTCGCCCTGCTCCCGGCCCGCGGCGACGTCCTCGACCACGGCGCCCTGATCGTCACGGAGCCGGGCATCGTCGCCAGCGTCGCCAGCCTCTTCGAGCGGGCCTGGGCGCAGGCCGAGCCTCACCCGCGCCCGGCGGGGCTCCCGGAGACCGAGCGGCGGGTGCTGGCCGCCATGTGCTCCGGCAGCCTGGACGAGACCGGCGCCCGCGCCGTCGGCGTCTCCGTCCGCACCTACCGGCGCCGGGTCGCCGAGCTGATGCGGCAGCTCGGCGCCGGCAGCCGGGCACAGGCCGCCCTGCTGGCCCGCGAACGCGGCTGGATCTGACCGGACTCCAGGCTCACGGCGCCAGCGAGGGCAGCGCCCGCACCCCGAACCGGTGGCGCAGCACCGAGCGGGCCGCGAGCAGACCGCACATCCCGTGCACGCTCGGCCCCGGCGGGGTGGCGGCCGAGCACAGGAACACGCCGGGCAGCGGCGTGCGGTACGGGTCGAGCCCGGGCACCGGGCGGGCCACGCTCTGCCAGAGGGTCATCGCGCCGGAGGCGATGTCGCCGCCGACGTAGTTGGGGTTGTGGGACGCGTAGTCGGCGGCCGCGACGGCGCGCTGGTGCAGCACGGTCTCCCCGAAGCCGGGCGCGAAGCGCTCGATCTGGCCCCGCACCAGCGGCAGCGGGTCGCGGTCGTCCCCGTTCGGCACGTGCGCGTACGCCCACACGGGCCTGGCGCCAGGACTGGCGCGCCCGGGGTCGGTGACGGCCGGGTCGACGAGCAGCACGAACGGTTCGTCTGTCGGCACCCCGCGCGCGGCGAGGTTCTCCTGCCGGACGATCTCGGCCCGCGTGCCGCCGAGGTGCACGGTGCCGGCCCGGCCGACCAGCGGGTCGGCCCAGGGGATGGGCTCGGACACCAGGAAGTCCACCTTGGCGGCGCCCGGACCGTACCGGAAGCGGGCGAGCCGCCGCGCGTACCCGGCCGGCAGCCGGTCGCCGGCGATGGTCAGCAGTTCCCGGACGCCGGTGTCGAGCAGCACGGCCCGGGCGCCGGCGAACTCCCGCAGGTCGGTGACCCGGTGGCCGGTGTGCAGCGTGCCGCCGTGGGCCCGGATGTCGTCGGCCAGGGCGGCCGCGATCCGGCCGCTGCCGCCGCGCGGCAGCGGCCAGCCGCCGGCGTGGCCCAGGTGGCCGAGCAGCAGCGCGACCGCGGCGGCCGGCACGCTCGGCAGCCGGCCCAGGGCGTGCGCCGCCACCCCGGCGAGCAGCGCGGCCGCCTCCTCGCCGGCGAACGCGCCGGCCGCCAGCCGGGTGGCGTGCCGCGGCAGGCGGCGGGCGAGCAGCGCGGCCGCCACCGGATCGCGCGGCAGGGAGCGCTGCCCGGAGAGCAGGAGCTCGGTGACGCCCGCGCTGTGCTCGACCAGCGGCCGCATCAGCCGCCGCCAGCGCCTCCCGTCAGGACCGAGCCGCTCCGCGGTGCGCTCCACGTCGTGGAAGGCGACGGCCGCCCGCCCGCCGTCCAGCGGGTGCGCGTAGGAGATCTCGGGCCGCAGCAGGTCGACCCCGCGCGCGGCCAGGTCGAACTCCCGGAAGAACGGCGAGGCCGCCGCCATCGGGTGCACGGCCGAGCAGAGGTCGTGCGTGATCCGCTCGTCGAACAGGCTCTCGCTTCGCAGCCCGCCGCCGATCGCCTCCGCCGCCTCGTACACCGCGACCCCGAGCCCGGCTCGGGCCAGCACGACTCCGGCGGCCAGCCCGTTCGGCCCGGAACCCACGATCACCACGTCCGCCACCACGCCACGCTATCCGCTGCCCGGCGGGCGGCGGCCGCGCCGGGTCACACCCAGCCGCGCTCGCGGGCGAGGCGGGCCGCCGCGTGGCGGTTCTCGGCCCTCAACTTGCTGGCCGCTGACGACAGGTAGTTCCGCACGGTGCCGGGCGCCAGGTTGGCGCGCTGCGCGATCTCGGCGATCGGCGCCCCGTCCGCCGCCAGTTCGAGCAGCTCCGCCTCCCGCTCGGTCAGCGGCGAGTCGCCCGCGCTGATCGCGTCCGCGGCGAGCGCCGGGTCGACGTAGCGGTGACCCGCGTGCACCGTGCGGATGATCTCGGCGAGACGGGACGCCGACACCGTCTTCGGCAGGAAGCCGCGCACCCCGGCGGCCAGCGCCCGCTTCAGGTGTCCTGGCCGCGCGTGGCCCGTGACGATCAGCACCGCGCACCCCGGCACCTCGGAGCGCAGCGAGGCCGCCACCGCCACCCCGTCGGCGCCCGGCATCGCCAGGTCGAGCACCGCCACGTCGGGACCGTGGGCCCGGGCCATCGCCAGGGCCTCGGGGCCGGTGGCCGCCTCGGCCACCACCGCCAGGTCGTCCTCGAGACCGAGCAGGGCGGCGAGCGCACCCCGGATCAGATGCTCGTCGTCCGCGAGCAGCACCCGGATCACACGCCGCTCCCGAGCCGGATTTCGGCCGTCAGCCGGAACACGTCGTCCTCGCCGCCGGCGGTGAGCGAACCGTCGAGCTTCGCCAGCCGCTCCCGCAGGCCGGCGAGGCCGGATCCGCCCCCGCCGCCGGATATTCGGCGCACCCCGTCGTTCTCCATGTCGAGCACCACCCGGTCCGGCCCGGGGCGCCGCAGCCGCACCACGCAGCGCGCCGCGTCGGCGTGCCGCAGCACGTTGGTCGTGCCCTCGCGCACCACCCAGCCGAGCGCCGACTGCACGGCCGCCGGCAGCTCGGCCGCCGCCCCGTCCTCTATTCGGCAGCTGATGCCGGCCGCCTCGAGCACCCCGCGCGCCCCGGCGAGTTCGGCGTGCAGGTCGGCCGCCCGGTAGCCCCGCACGACCTCACGCATCTCGGCCTGCGACTCCCTGGCGATCCGCTGCACCTCCGTCATCTGGGCCACCGACGCCTCCGCCCCCGCTTCGCCGCGCCGCGCCAGCGCGACCGCGAGCTCCGCCTTGAGCGCGATCACCGACAGGTTGCGCCCCAGCACGTCGTGCAGGTCGCGGCCGAACCGCAGCCGCTCCTCGGCCACCGCGAGCCGCGCCTCCGTCTCCCGCGCCGCGTCCAGCCGGTCCATCACCCGCAGCGTCCACGCGGAGGCCCGGGGCAGGACGCCCAGACCCGCCCCCACCGTGCACGTCACGACCACGAGGAGCGCCGACGCGACGGCGGCGGAACCCACCGCGGTGAGGCCGGCCGCCGCCACGCCGACCGGCAGCAGCTGGAGCGCGAGCGCCCGCCGGACGGGCAGGACCAGCGACACGGGGGCGGCGTAGTACATGAGGACGTAGACGATGAACGTGGAGGCCGTGGGCAGCCGCAGGCCGTCGGCCGCGACGGCGCCGACCGGCACGGCGACCGCGACGAGCGTCAGCCCCGTGTAGCAGGCGAGCAGCCGGTCGGGGCGCGGGCCGCTGCCCAGGTAGTGACGCAGCCCGGCACCGGTCAGCAGCATCTGGCCCGCCACGTGGGCCGCGCCCACCGCGCCGGCCGCCAGCAGCCCCCAGGTCGAGCTCTCGCGCCCGTCCCGCGCGAGCGCGAATCCGACCATGCCGGCCTCCATCGCGGAGAACCCGTACAGCGACGCCCGCGTGTACTGGTGGACCCGCGTCAGCTGGCTGCCTCGCCGGGCGGACTCCAACCACCCGAACCCCCACACCATGACCTCCCGGTTGCCGCCGCGGCCTCGCGGGTTCTCCGCCGCCCGACCAGCGTGGCCCGTGCCCCGGCCGGTCGCCACTGCCGAAAGTCAGGACTTCCCCCTGACAAATGTCAGCCCGGGTATCCGATCCACGCGCACACGACGAAGGGCCCGGTCCAGAAGACCGGGCCCTTCACACTGAGCGGACGACGAGATTCGAACTCGCGACCCTCACCTTGGCAAGGTGATGCTCTACCAACTGAGCCACGTCCGCATGTGCCACCACTGTACCTCATCCGGAGGACCGGTCCAGCGGCCAGAGCGGGTGACAGGAATCGCACACTGCGCCTCCCCCTTGGAAAGGGGGTGTTCTGCTACTGAACTACACCCGCGCGACCTGGGGTTCGAGGCCTTCCGGCTCCGTTCCCTGCGGCGCGCTCCAGACTCTAGCCGATCACCCCGGGTTCATGGCAAGTCGGCTCAATGGCCCGACGCGTGCGCCTCGTTGAAGGCGTCGTAGACCTTCCTCGGGATGCGGCCGCGGGCCGGAACCCCGAAGCCGTTGGACTCGGCCCAGGCCCGCACCGTCTTGGGGTCGGGCGCCACGGCGGTGTGGTGGAAGGCCTTGCCGGACTTCGCCCGCTTCCGCCCGGCCTCCACGTAGGGCGCGAGCGTGGTCCGCAGCTTCTCCGCGTTGTCAGAGCTCAGGTCGATCTCGTAGCTCTTACCGTCGAGGCCGAAGACAATCGTTTCGGACGCTTCGCCACCGTCGATGTCGTCGGCGAGAGTGACCACTACACGCTGTGCCACGAATATCGGTCCTTTCGGGAGGAGGCCGGCCGCGCTCCCTGCGCCGAGCGCTCTCCCATAGATCGTGAGCGAGGGTTCTTTAATTTGTACTGGATCTGCGGGCTAATGCGAAGAGGGCGAATTCGACATCGCGTCATGTTCGCATGTCGGGTCGCACCGGGACACTACTTTTTCCTCCACGTTTCTTGGAGGGGTTTCCAGGCTCGATACCTTAACGTGACCGAAGGGGCTCTATCTACCCGGGTAGATTTCCCCGCCCGGTAGGCTGAGCGGTGCGTCATGCACACCATCACCGCACCATCACCGGGAGTACCAGTGGCTCGCGTCGTAGTCGACGTCATGCTCAAGCCGGAGATCCTCGACCCCCAAGGCCAGGCGGTCCAGCGGGCCCTGCCGCGCCTCGGATTCGAGGGCGTGGCCGACGTCCGCCAGGGGAAGCGCTTCGAGCTCGAGCTGGCCGGACCCGTGGACGAGGCGGCCCTGGAGCGGGTCCGCGAGATGGCCCGCACGTTTCTCGCCAACACCGTGATCGAGGACTTCCACGTCCATGTGGAGGGGGAAGTCGAGGAAGAGGGTGCCGTCCGGTGACAACTCGTGTAGGAGTCGTCACATTTCCCGGCTCCCTCGACGACCGTGACGCGGCTCGTGCGGTAAAGCTCGCCGGCGCCGAGCCGGTGGCCCTCTGGCACGGCGACAAAGACCTGCGGCAGGTCGACGCCGTGATCCTGCCCGGCGGATTCTCCTATGGCGACTATCTCCGCTGCGGCGCGATCGCCCGATTCTCGCCCGTGATGGAAACGATCATCGACCAGGCCAGGGCCGGGCTGCCGGTCCTGGGCATCTGCAACGGTTTCCAGGTGCTGTGCGAATCACATCTGCTGCCCGGCGCGCTGACCCGCAATGACCACCTGCACTTCATCTGCCGCGACCAGCGGCTGCGCGTGGAGAACGCCGACACCGCCTGGACCGGCGACTACGCGGCCGGCCAGGAGATCACCGTCCCGCTGAAGAACGGCGAGGGCGGCTACGTCGCCGACGAGCGCACCCTGGACGAGCTCGAGGCCGAGGGCCGGGTGGTCTTCCGCTACCTCGGCGTCAACCCCAACGGCTCCCGCCGTGACATCGCCGGGATCACCAACGCGGCCGGCAACGTCGTCGGCCTGATGCCCCACCCCGAGCACGCCGTCGAGGCCCTCACCGGCCCGACCACGGACGGCCTGGGGTTCTTCACCTCGGTCCTGAAGAAGCTGGTCGCCTGATGTCTCCCACGCGCCCCACCCCGACCCACCACCTCGACACGGTCAAGCACGCCGCAGAGACCCCGGACACCCCCCTGCCCTGGGCCGAACTCGGTCTCAAGCAGGACGAGTACGAGCGGATCGTGGAGATCCTCGGCCGCCGCCCGACCGGCGCCGAGCTCGCCATGTACTCGGTGATGTGGTCCGAGCACTGCTCCTACAAGTCCAGCAAGGTCCACCTGCGGCAGTTCGGCGAGAAGGCCCCGGCCAGCGACGCCATGCTGGTCGGCATCGGCGAGAACGCCGGCGTGGTCGACGTCGGCCAGGGCTACGCGGTCACCTTCAAGGTCGAGTCGCACAACCACCCGTCCTACATCGAGCCGTACCAGGGCGCGGCCACCGGCGTCGGCGGCATCGTCCGCGACATCCTCGCGATGGGCGCCCGCCCGGTCGCCGTGATGGACCCGCTGCGCTTCGGCGCCGCCGACCACCCCGACACCCACCGGGTGCTGCCCGGCGTCGTCGCCGGCATCGGCGGCTACGGCAACTGCCTCGGCCTGCCCAACATCGGCGGCGAGGTCGTCTTCGACCCCTGCTACCAGGGCAACCCGCTGGTCAACGCGCTCTGCGTGGGCGTGATGCGGCACGAGGACATCCACCTCGCCAAGGCCACCGGCGCCGGCAACAAGGTCGTCCTGTACGGCGCCCGCACCGGCGGCGACGGCATCGGCGGCGTCTCCGTGCTCGCCTCCGAGACCTTCGACGGCCAGGGCAAGCCCGCCAAGCGCCCGGCCGTCCAGGTCGGCGACCCGTTCCAGGAGAAGCTGCTCATCGAGTGCACCCTTGAGCTCTTCGCCGAGGGCCTGGTCGCCGGCATCCAGGACCTCGGCGGCGCCGGGCTCTCCTGCGCCACCTCCGAGCTGGCCTCGGCCGGCTCGGGCGGCATGCGGATCGAGCTCGACGCGGTGCCGCTGCGTGACGCCTCGCTCTCCCCCGAGGAGATCCTGATGAGCGAGTCGCAGGAGCGGATGTGCGCGGTCGTCGCGCCCGAGCACGAGGCCCGCTTCCTGGAGATCTGCGCCAAGTGGGACGTGATCGCCACCGTCATCGGCGAGGTCACCGACGGCGACCGGCTGGAGATTTACTGGCGCGGCGAGCAGATCGTGGACGTGCCGCCGCGCACCGTGGCGCACGAGGGACCGGTCTACGAGCGGCCGTTCGCCCGCCCCGACTGGCAGGACGCGCTCCAGGCGGACGACGCCGGCGCTCTGCCGCGCCCCGCCGACGCGGCCGAACTCCGTGCCCAGGTACTGGCGTTGGTGTCCTCCCCGAACCAGGCCGACAAGTCCTGGATCACCGACCAGTACGACCGGTACGTGCTGGGCAACACCGTGCTCGCCCAGCCCGAGGACGGCGGCATGATCCGGGTCGACGAGGAGACCAACCTCGGCGTCGCGATCGCCACCGACGGCAACGGGCGGTACGCCAAGCTCGACCCGTACGCCGGCGCCCAGCTCGCGCTCGTCGAGGCCTACCGCAACGTCGCCGCCACCGGCGCCCGGCCGCTGGCCGTCACCGACTGCCTCAACTTCGGCTCGCCCGAGGACCCGGCCGTCATGTGGCAGTTCGCTGAGGCCACCCGCGGCCTCGCCGACGCCTGCCAGACCCTGGGCACCCCGGTCACCGGCGGCAACGTCTCGCTCTACAACCAGACCGGCGAGACCGCCATCCACCCCACCCCGGTGGTCGGCGTGCTCGGCGTGATCGACGACGTGACCCGCCGCACGCCGATGGCGTTCCGCGAGGCGGGACAGCTGATCTACCTGCTCGGCGACACGGCAGATGAGTTCGGCGGCTCGGCCTGGTCCCAGGTGGTCCACGACCACCTCGGCGGCCTGCCGCCGCGCGTCGACCTGGAGCGGGAGCGGCTGCTGGCGGAGATCCTGATCTCCGCCTCCCGCGACGGCATGATCGACGCGGCGCACGACCTCTCGGACGGCGGTCTGATCCAGGCCGTCGTCGAGTCCTGCCTGCGTGGCGGCAGCGGCGCCCGGCTCGTCGTGCCGGACGGGCTCGACCCGTTCACCTTCCTCTTCTCCGAGTCCACGGCCCGCGCCGTCGTGGCGGTGCCGCGCAGCGAGGAGGTCCGGTTCACCGACATGTGCGTGGCCCGCTCCCAGCCGGCCACCCGCATCGGCGTGGTCGACGGCGACGAGATCGAGCTCCAGGGCCAGTTCACCATCCCGCTGGCCGAGCTCCGCGAGGCGAACGAGCACACGCTGCGGGCGTTCTTCGCCTGACGCCGGGCGTCACCGAACGAGCGGCGGCACCGTGCGTCGCCGCTCGTTTTGGTGAACTCCCCTGGATCCGCTAGTGTTTGGGGCACGCGGTCGGAAGCGGAACCGAAGGGTCCGATTCCTCGCCACGCGGGTGTAGTTCAGTAGCAGAACACCCCCTTTCCAAGGGGGAGGCGCAGTGTGCGATCCCTGTCACCCGCTCCAGGGTTCGATGCCCCGCTCGACTTCTCGTCGAGCGGGGTCTTCGCGTTCCGGGGTCGGGCGCGCGATAACCGGGTGACGGTGGGTGGCCCGGCGCCCTAGCCTGCCGGTCCATGACCGATCACGTGGACCACGTCGCACGTAACCGTCACTACTGGGACGAGACGGCCGCCGGCTACCACGGCCCGCTGGCCCGCGACCACTGGGCGCGGACCGAACCCCGCTGGGGCCTGTGGGGCACCCCCGAGTCCCAGGTCCGGATACTGCCCCCCGACCTGCCAGGCACCCGCGTCGTCGAGCTCGGCTGCGGCACCGCCTACGTCTCCGCGTGGCTGGCCCGCGCCGGCGCGCATCCGGTCGGCGTCGACGTCTCCGAGGCCCAGCTGGCCACCGCCCGCGCCATGCAGGCCGAGTTCGGCCTCGACTTCCCCCTGGTCCAAGGCAGCGCCGAGGACGTCCCCTACCCGGACGACTCCTTCGACCTGGCCATCAGCGAGTTCGGCGCCTCCCTCTGGTGCGACCCGGACCGCTGGATCCCCGAGGCCGCCCGCCTGCTCCGCCCCGGCGGCCGGCTGGTCTTCTCGCGCTACGCGCCGCTCTACGCCCTGACCGTGTCACCCGAGGAGCACCGCGCCACGGACACCCTCCACCGCCCGCACTTCGGCGGCCTCGGCCGCATCGACCTGGGCGACCGCGTCGAGTTCGTCTCCTCCCACGGCGAGATGGTGCGGACGCTGCGCGCCAGCGGCTTCACCGTCGACGACCTGATCGAGATCCAGGCCCCGGCCCCGGCCCACCGCGAGTTCGACGAGGTCTCGTCGGAGTGGGCGCACCGCTGGCCGAGCGAGGAGATCTGGAAGGCGACGCTGACGGGCTGACCGGTGCGTCAGATGGTGATCGGACGAACCCGCCGCCCGCACAGTCGAGCCATGCCGTCACCGTCCGAGGTGAGCAGCGAGACGGGCGGTGGCTGCCGAAGCGCCAACTCGGCCACCATGGCATCGATGGCGTACGTGTGCCCGTGAAGGCCGGCTTCCTGGAGAAGCCCGGCCGCGGCTCTCGCTGTCTCCTTGGTGATGTCGTGCACCCGCATCCGGGAGAGGACCCAGTCCATGCGGGGCCGGGACCCTCCCTTGTGCTGAACCTCGATGATGAGCATCGTCTTGCGATCGCCGGCGAGGTGGCCGGAGAGACCAGCCGAATCCAGGACGAGGGTGCCCTTCACGCGGCAGCGTTGCCGCCGGCGTCGGCCTCACCCATGAGCGCGGAACGGGCCCAGGCCCGTTCCGCGTCGGTGAATCGACCGTGCTCCTGTTGGTACGCCTCGAGGTCCTGGCCGATCAGCTCGCGCCGCAGACGGTGCTCGACCGCCTCGGCGACATAGGCCGAGAACTCGCGTTGCCCGGTGATGTTCCGGATGGCGGCCGCCGTTCCCTCGGGAAGGGAGAGGCTGACGCGTACCGACGGTCCTTCGCCAACGGCAGGCTGTTCCGAGCTCGACATACCAGCCATTGTGTCCATTGCTGTGGGAAGAGAGCCTCACCGCAGGGTGATCACGTTCCCCGTGACGAGCCACGCCTCGTCCGACACCAGGAACGCGATGGTCCTCGCCACCTCCGCCGGCTCGGCGACGTGGAAGTGGGTGGGGCTCGACGCGACGAACGCGCGGACCTCGTCGGTGACCCAGCCGGTGTCGGTCACCGGCGGGTGCACCACGTTCGCGGTGATGCCGAGGTCGGCCAGCTCGGCGGCGGCCGACATCGTGTAGTCGGTCTGGGCGGCCTTGGCCGCGCCGTACGAGACCTCGCGCGGGAAGCCGAGCGCGCCGCCGGACGTCAGCCCCACGATCCGGCCCCAGCGCGCGCCGCGCGCCCGGTGGCGCCTGGCCAGCTCGCCGATCAGCAACGCGGGGGCGCGCGCGTCCACGGCGAACTGCCGGGCCCAGGTCTCGGCCGACACCGGGCGCAGCTCCCGCCCGAACCGGTCGGTCGGTTCCGGCGTGAAGGTGTCCTGGACCCACCCCGAGGCGTTGTTGACCAGGATGTCGACCGGCCCGAGCCGCTCCTCCGCGACGTCGAAGACCGCCGCCGGCGCCTCCGGGGCGCTCAGGTCGGCCTCGAACGCCGCCGCCCGCCCGCCGGCCCGGCGGATCTCCTCGGCCACGGCCTCGCCGTCGCCGGTGCCCGCCACCCGGAGGTAGGTGACGAGCACGGCGGCCCCGCGCGCCGCCAACTCCCGCGCCGTCGCGGCCCCGATCCCGTGGTTGGCGCCCGTCACGACGGCGACGTGCCCGGCGAGTGGTCCATCCGACATGCGTCGTTCCTAGCACGCCGGGGCCGCACCGCCCAGGGCGCCGGCTTCCGGATCACCGCCGTGGCTCGGGTCGTCGGCCGAAGGCCGCACCGCCCGCCACGCCTGGTGCAGGCTCGTGAACCGGCCCTGTCGGGTGAGGAGCACGTCGGGTGGGCCGTCCTCCGCCACGTGTCCGTCGTCCACCACCAGGACCCGGTCCGCCAGGTGGACGGTCGTGAGGCGGTGGGCGACGACCAGGGCCGTTCGCCCCCGCAGCACGGTGCGCATCGCGTGGTGCGCGGCTCGTTCGGTGGGGAGGTCGAGGGAGGACGTCGCCTCGTCGAGGATCACGACGGCGGGTTCGGCGAGCAGGGCGCGGGTCAGGGCGATGAGCTGCCGCTGGCCCGCCGAGAGCCGGGTGCCGCGGGCGCGGACGTCGGTGTCGTAGCCGTCCGGCAGCGCGGCGATGACGTCGTGCACCCCGATGGTCCGCGCCGCGCGGACGATGGCCTCGGCATCCGCCTCTGGCCGGCCGATCGCGATGTTCTCGGCCACCGAACCGGAGAAGAGGAAAGCGTCCTGCGGCACCATGGCCACGGTCCGGCGCAGCTCGGCGGTGGAGAGGTGACGCAGGTCCGTGCCGTCGACGAGGACGCGGCCGGCGGTGGGGTCGTGGAAGCGGGCCAGCAGCCTGGCGAGCGTGGACTTGCCGGCACCGGTCGGTCCGACCACGGCGACGGTCTGGCCGGCGGGGATGTGGAGGTCGATCCCGGAGAGCGCCTCCCCTCCGGCCGGGTAGGCGAAGCTCACGTCCTCGAAGGTCACCGAGCGGCCGGGGCGCTCGGCGGCGGGAGGCGGGAGAGGTACGGCGACGGTCGGTTCTGGGACGGTGGGCCGTTGGGCGAGCAGCGCGGCGATCTTCTCCAGGGAGGCGGCCGCCGACTGGTAGGCGTCGGCGACTCCGCCGAGCCTGAGGGGGTTGTCGTAGAGCTGCCGCAGGTAGAGGACGGCCGCGGCGAACACGCCCAACTCCAGGCCGCCGGAGACCACCCGGGAGGCGCCCCACGTCACCAGGGCGGCGACGGCGAGGTTGGCGACCAGCCGCGACGAGGTGACATAGCGCGCCATCTCCAGGCCGGCGTCGCCGTTCGTCCGCCCGTGTGCCCCGCTGAGGGCGGCGAAGGCGGCGCCCTCGGACTCCTCCCGCCGGAACGCCTGGACGGTGCGGATGCCGCCCAGGGTCTCCGCGAGTCTCGCGACGACGGCCGCCATCGCGCTCGACCGGTTGCGGTAGACGCGTGTCGATCGCCGCCGGAAGGACCGCATGGTCCAGGCGAGCGGCCCCATGACGAGTACCGCGGCCAGGCCCAGCGGCCAGTCGAGGAACAGCAGCGCCGCCGTGATGTAGGCGGTGGACACGGCGGCGGTGACGATCGTCGCCAGCCCTTCGTCGAGCAGGCCGCGCAGCGCTTCGACGTCGGTGGTGATCCGGGACGTGAGACGTCCTGAGGTGTAGCGCTCGTGGAAGTCCAGGCTCAGTCCCTGGGCGTGCCCGAACACGCGGACCCGCAGGTCGAGCAGCACGTCCTGGCCGATGCGGGCGGAGACCGTGACGAAGGTGTACCGCAGGACGCCGGAGGCCGACACGCACAGTAGGTAGCCGATCGCCACGCCGGTCATCGGCCCGCGGTCGCCGGTTCGCCAGGCCGGCACCGCCTGGTCGATCGTGTACGCCACCAGCAGCGGGCCCGTCAGCGCCGCGCCTCGTTGCAGCAACACCAGGGCGCCGGCCAGCCAGAGGCGGCGCACCCGCGGGCGCAGCAGGGACGCCAGCAGCGTCCTGGCCGCGCTCCCGGGGGCAGTCATCGGGCACCGCCCCCGTCGGTCGCGAACCCGCTCATCAGGGCGGCGTACTCCGCGCAGGAGCGCAGGAGTTCGTCGTGCGTCCCGACGGCGGTGATCCGGCCGCCGGACAGCAGGGCGACCCGGTCGGCGAGCGAGACGGTGGACGGCCGGTGCGCGACGACCAGGGCCGTCGTGGTGGCCAGGACCCGGCGCAGCGCCGCCTCGACGAGCGCCTCCGTGTGGATGTCCAGGGCGGAGAGCGGATCGTCCAGGACGAGCAGGCGGGGGCGGCCGACGATGGCACGGGCCAGCGCCAACCGCTGGCGTTGGCCGCCGGAGAGGCTCATGCCCTGCTCGCCGACGTGGGTCAGCGCACCGTCGGGGAGGGCCTGGACGAAGCCGTCGGCCTGGGCGATGCCCAGGGCCCTGGCGAGATGCCCCGCGTCGGCGTGCTCGGCTCCCAACAGGACGTTCTCGGCGACCGTCGTGGAGAAGAGCGTGGGCTCCTCGAAGGCGACGGAGACCTGACGCCGCAACTCCGCGCGTGTCAGTGCCGTGACGTCCGTACCGTCGAGCAGGATCCGGCCGCCGGTCGGCTCGTGCAGCCGGGGCACCAGGGCGACCAGGGTGCTCTTGCCGCTGCCGGTGGCACCCACCAGGGCCACGGTCTCGCCGGGCGCGATCCGCAGGCTGACGCCGCGGAGCACGGCCGGCTCGCCCGGCGGAGCGTCCGGGTAGCGGAATTCCACGTCCTCGAAGACCACGTCGGCCGCGCTCGCCTCGGCCGTCGGAGCCGTGAGGTGACGCGCTCGCGCGTCGTCGGCGGGGGCCGGCTCGTCCAGCACCTCGAAGTGGCGGTCGGCCGCGGTCGCCGCGTCGCTGCTCATGGCCAGCAGCGATCCGGTCGACGCCACCACCGGGCGCAACTCCAGGGCGATGGCCAGGAAGGCCAGCAGGGTTCCGGCCGACAACTCGCCGTCCGCCACCTGCACCGCGCCCAGCACCAGCGCGGCCCCCAACGACGCGTCCGGCAGCAGCGCGACCAGTGCCGACAGGGCCGCCAGCAGGCGGGCCTTGGTCAGTTCGGTGCCGTGGATCCGGAGAGCGTGCTGCCGGAAGGCCCGGGTCAGGGCGCGGTGATGACCGAAGCTCTTGACGACGCGGACGCCCAGCACCGACTCCTGCGCCATGGTCGTCAGTTCGCCGGTCTGCTCCCGCACCTGGCGCGCCGCGAGGGCGAACCGCGTCTCGAGAAGGGAACACAGCGCCAGCAGCGGCACCACGGGGGCCAGCAGCACCAGGCCGAGCGACCACCGCTGGGCCAGCAGGAGCACGCAGCCGACCAGCAGCGTCACGCCGTTGACCACCAGGAACGGCAGCGCCACCGCCAGGAACCCGTGCAACGACCCCAGATCCGCGGTGCCTCGCGACACGAGCTGTCCCGACGACCAGCGGTCGTGAAACGCGACGGGTAGACGCAGCAGATGGTCGTGGAGCGTCTCACGCATCGACGCCTCCACCGCGGCCAGTGGCCGCGCCGTCAGCCAACGCCGCACGCCGAAGATGCCGGCCTCGACGACACCCAGCAGCAGGAGGACTCCACCGCCCAGCCACACCCCGGTCGCGTCCCCGTCGCTGACCGGACCGTCCACCATCCACTTCAGCACCAGCGGCATCAGCAGCGCGAGACAGGAGGCGACGACCGCCAGCGGCACCGCGAGGAACACCCGGCCCCGCACCGGCCGCACGTAGGGCCGCAGCCGCCACAGCGAACGCACCGTGGAGCGTCGGGGAGGGCCAGGGAGCAAGGTCACCACCAGAGCAGGCGTCAGCCGAGGAGGGTAGCGACGCCCGTCACGGCGGTCACACGCTTTTCCGCGTTGTTGGTCGCCGCCCGGCAGGGGCGGCTCGGTCAGGGCGCGAACGCCGGCGCGTTCTCCTCGGTCCACTGGCGGAAGGTGCGGCCCGGCTTGCCGGTGACGCGGGTGACCGTGTCGTGGACGGCGAGCAGCGCGTCGTTGACGTCGCCGCCCATCAGGTCGAGCACCGCGTCGGCGACCCCCGCGCCGAGGACGGGGGCCAGCTCGTCGTGGGCCGTCTCGCGGGTGACCGCCTGCCAGCGGGCCTCCCGGCCCAGCACGTCGGCGATCGTCTCGACCTGCTCCCGTGCCGTGACGCGGGTCGGCCCGGTCAGGGCGTGGGTCCGGCCCCGATGGCCGGGCTCGGTCAGCGCCGCGCCGGCCACGGCGGCGATGTCGGCGGGGTGGACGGCCGGCAGGCCGACCTCCGGGTAGGGCAGGCGGACCGCGCCGCCCGCGCGGATCGCCCCGGCCCACCACAGCGCGTTGGACGCGAACTGCGTCGGCCGCAGCACCGTCCACGCCATCCCGCTCTCCCGCAGCGCCCGCTCGACGGCCGCGTTCGCGGCGGCCTGCGGCAGGTGTGGGTGGGTCTCCACGGTGATGGACGAGACCAGCACCACGTGTGCGACGCCCGCGTCCCGCGCCGCCGCGAGCACCTCCGCGTCGGCGCCGAGCCCGGACGGCAGGAACAGGGAACGCACGCCGGCCAGTGCCGGCTTCAGCGCGTCGGGCCGCGCGAGGTCGCCCCCGACCGCCGCCACCCCGTCCGGGAGGCCGGCCCGTGCGGGGTCCCTGGTGAGGGCCCGCAGCGGGCCGACGCCCGCCGCGTGGAGCTGCCGGACGAGGGGGCGGCCGATGTTGCCGGTCGCGCCGGTCACAAGGATCATGCGGCCGACACTAGAACCTCAAGACGGGTTGAAGTCAACGCGTGGCCGCGGCCAGCGCCGCCCGCACCTTCGCCGCGGGGGCCGTCGTGCCCGGGTCGGTCGCCAGGCCCTCGAAGCCGACCTTCGGGTCGGCCATGTACGGCGCGGCGTACGCGGGCGTGCCCGGCTGGAAGCGCCAGCTGTCGGCCAGCGTGCCGGCGTCCACCGCGTCCCAGCCGAGCCGGTCGAGGAGTTCGGTCGCCCGCGCCTTCGCCTCCGCGTCGTCGCCCGCGATCGGCAGCGCGCTCCGGTCCTCGGCGCCGGACGGCCGGGCGTAGTTCAGCAGATGTCCCCAGTAGATGTTGTTGAACGCCTTGACCACCTGCGCGCCGGCCAGGTGACGCTGCACCAGCTCGCTGCTCGTCGTCTCGCCCGAGTCGAGCTCGGGGACGTTCCCGTCGCGCTGCGGGTAGTAGTTCAGGGTCTCCAGCACCAGCTTCCCGGCCAGCGGCGTCACCGGCACGTCCTGGTACGCCTTCAGCGGGATCGACACCACCACGATGTCCCCGTCCTCCGCCGCCTCCTCCGTCGTGCCGGCCCGTGCCCGGTCGCCCAGCTCCTGGACGAGTCCGACCAGTGTCTCGGGCCCGCGCGAGTTGCTGACCACCACGTCCAGGCCGGCCGCGATCGCGAGCCGCGCCACGGTGCCGCCGATGTTTCCACTGCCGATGAGTCCGAGTGTCGTCATGCCGGGCACAACACCGCCGCGCCGCGGCGCGTTCCCGAAACCGGCCGACTTCAGTCGGACAGCGGCCCGCCGTACGGACCGTCACACCGAAAAGGGGAGGCGCCGGTGGCCGGCGGCGGCCTACACTCCCCGCCGTGTCGGAGGCCAGCGTTGAGCGGCGCCCGTTGTGGCGTGACCGGAACTTCTCGATCTTCTGGGCGGCGCAGACGCTCTCCGTCGTCGGGGACTCGTTCGCGCTGATCGCGCTGCCGCTGCTGGTGCTGCACGCGACCGGATCGGTCGCGCAGATGGGCCTGTTGACCGCCGTGGCCGGCGCCGCCTCGCTGCTGGCCGGGGTCTTCGCGGGGGTGGTGGCCGACCGGTTCGACCGCAGGAAGCTGCTGATTGGCTGCGACCTCGCCCGCATGGTGCTGTACGCGCTGATCCCGCTGGCCTGGGCCTTCGGCCCCGAGGTCTGGCTGCTCTACGTGGTGCTGCCGCTCGGCGAGGCCGTCGGCATGCTCTTCATGGTCACCTATGTGACCGTCGTCCGGGGGCTGGTCGGCACCGAGCGGCTGACGGAGGCCAACGGTCGGCTCAACGCGACGGCCGCCGCGGCCGGGGTGCTCGGGCCGCTGTGCGCGGGTGTCGTCGCGGCCCGGTTCGGGCCGGCAGCGGCCGTCGGCGTGGACGCGGCGAGCTTCGCGGTGTCGGCGGTCTGCCTCAGCCTGGTCAGGTTCGGCGCCCCGGAGACCACCGGTGAGCGAGGTGGTCTTTGGCGTGACCTGTTCGCCGGGGTGGCGTTCCTGCGCCGGCACCCGGTGCTGCGGGCGCTGACCGTGCTGCTGACGCTCTTCAGCTTCCTCCAGCTCGGCCTCAACGACCTGGTGATCTACCACCTCAAGCACGACCTCGGGCAGGGCGACGGCGCCGTCGGCACGGTCTTCGGGATCGGCGCCCTCGGCACCGTCACCGGCGCCCTGCTGGTGGCCGCCGTACGCCGCAGGTTCGGCTTCGGGCCGACCTGGATCAGCACCGTCGTGGTCGGCGGGGTGGCCGTGGCGGGCATGGGTCTTGCCGACTCGGTCGTCGGGGTCGCCCTGTGCGTCGCGCTGTTCCTCGGCTCGGTCAGCATGGCCGGCACCTGCTCGATGTCGCTGCGGCAGGAGGTGACGCCGGAGCACCTGCTGGGGCGGGTGACCTCGGCGTTCTGGACCCTGCACTACTCGGCGGCGCCGATCGGCGCCGCCGTGCTGACCTGGGCCGCGCAGCACCGCGGCACCACGCCGGTGGCGCTGGCCACGGGCGTCGGCTTCCTGGGGATCGCCGCGCTGGCGCTGTGCACCCCGGTCAGGAGCCCGCGCCCCGAGCGGCTGCCGTTCCGCTACGCGGACTGACCGCGGAGAGCGGCTACGTCGACTCGTAGCGGGTGCCGAGGTCGGGGCGGTCCGCGCCCTTGAGCTCGGTGACCAGGTGGTGGGTGACCGCCAGGTCGTGCAGGACGCCCCGGGTCCTTTCCACCGGGAGGTCGGCCGTGCGGGCGATCTCCGGCGCGTACACCCCCTCGCCGCCGTGCCGGCGCTCGGCCTCGGTCAGGGCCTCGAAGACCCTGGCGTGGTCGGGTCCGTAGCCGGGGTGCCCGCGTCCCGTGAAGGTGCGGCCCGGCGGCGGCAGCGGCGCCTGGGAGGTGCGGCGCTGCTCGGCCCGCTCCTCGGCCAGCTCGCGCTGCTTGCCCCGGTGCGGGAGCGGGGTCTCCTTGTCGGCGTGCGGGGTGCCGCGTTGCTTGGAGGCCCCGGTCGTCGACTTGCGGGCGCTGGGCAGGTCGCCGGCCCGCTGGGCGTCGCGCGCCGCCCGCCGGCGCTGGACCTCGTTGCCCTCCATCTTCTTGCTCATGTCATCCGTCACCACCTACCGCTGGTAGAGGCCGGTCAGGGTGGACTCGGCGAGCCGCTCGTCCTCCAGCGCCCGGTGCACCTCGGAGGCCGAGGCGTGGTCCGGGATCGGGATGTGGAACGGCAGCGCGTACAGCCGGAACCGGTAGCGGTGCGCCGGGTCGCCGACCGGCGGGCGCGGGCCGTCCCAGCCGTGGTCGCCCATCGTGTTGGCGTGTGCGCGGCCGCCCGCCGGCAGCTCGCCCTCGGCGATGCCGCGGGCGCCCGGGTCGATGTCCGTGACCAGCCAGTGCACGTACGTCCCCGCCGGCGCGTCCGGGTCCTCGCACAGCAGCGCCAGTTCCTGGGTGCCGGGCGGGGGTCTGGTCCAGCTCAGCGGGGGTGACACGTTGCCGCCGTCGGCCGAGAACCGGGGCGGGATGGGCGCCCGGTCGTCGAACGCGGGGCTCCGCAGGTGGAAGCCGTCCTGGGCGGGGTTCTCGTAGGTGTCCTCCATACCAGTCATGGGGCCGAGGTACCCGGGATCAGCGGAGGCATTCAGCCCGAAACTGCCGAAAAGGGGCGGATCACTTCGTCTCGACGAGACCGTCGATGGCCTGGTGGATGTGCTGCTTCAACGTCTCCGGCTCCGGCACGTGCTTGAAGACCATCAGACCCTGCTCCGAGGCGGACTGCACCCGCACCGTGCCGTAGCGCCAGATCCGCTCCCACAGGGAGGCCGAGAACGACACGTCGTTGACCCGGCTCAGCGGGATGCTGGTGCCGGCCTTGGAGAGGAAGCCCGAGCGCTTGTGCAGCCGCCGGCTGGTGAGGAAGTACAGCGTGGCGCGCCACTGCAGCAGCGGCACCAGCCACCGCCACAGGGCCAGGACCGCCGCGAGCCCGACGACCACCCAGGCGGCGATCCGCCCCCAGTCCTCGTCGGTGGGGAGCACGAACACCAGGGCGGCGGCCGCCGCGACGATGACGACCAGCTGCACGAACTCGCTGATCAGCGTGGTCCAGTGCTGCCGCGTCTCGTAGATCAGCACTTCGTCTTCGGCGAGGTAACGGTCCGCGATAGCCATGCCGCGATCCTGACACGCGGCACGGGGCCGCGGGCCGGCGGCCGCCCAGTTGATATGGCCTTGTCATCTTGACAGCGCGCCGAGGGTACCGCTCGCGGGACGGTCCGCGGCGTCCGTCGTAAGCTCCTGACATGTCTGGTGCCGTCCGACGCAAGCCCCGCGCCTACCATCCCGACCGGGTCCGCGACGCGCTGCTCGCCCAGGTCGAGTTGCTGCGGTCGGCCGTGCGGGAGCTGACCCCCGAGCGGCAGACCGAGCTCGCCATGCTGCTCGGGCACCTGGCTCGGCAGATCGACGCGCTGCCCAAGCTGCTCGCCGAGCCGGCGCCCGCCGCCACCCGCCCCGAGGTCGACGTCACCGACTGGGTCGCCGCCACCGTGCACGAGGAGCGGGACACCGCGGACGCCGACGTGATCAGCGCGGCCGCCGAGGAGATGGAGGCCGTGGTGGACACGGGCGTCCGCGAGGACGTGCTGATCCCGCACCACCTGGGCGCCATGCGCGCCGTGGACTTCACCGTCACCCGGATCGTCGAGCTGACCCTGCACAGCGACGACCTGACCCGGGCCACCGCCCGCCCCGTGCGGCTCGACCGGGGGGCGCTCGCCATCACCACCCGGGTGCTGGCCGACGCGCTCGCCGCCAAGGCGCCGGGCGCCTCCACCGAGGTCAGGATCCCGCCGTTCGCCGCCGTCCAGTGCCTGGCAGGACCCCGGCACACCCGCGGCACCCCGCCGAACGTGGTGGAGACCGACCCGGTGACCTGGCTGCGGCTCGCCACCGGGCGGGTCGGCTGGGAGGCGGCCGTCGCGAGCGGCCGGCTGCGGGCCGGCGGGGAGCGGGCCGGGGCGCTCGCCGGCGAACTGCCCGTGCTCGGCTGATCGCAGCCCGTCCGCCATCCCGTCCCACACCCGTTCCGTATGGGGCATGTCTCACAATCGCGGGGTTCTCGCGCCCCCCGGATCCTGGCCTAGACTCGACGTGTGCGTGGTGATGGACGACTCAGCCACGACCTTGACCCCGGAGAACGAGGCCCGAGGGACGCCTGTGGCGTCTTCGGCGTCTGGGCCCCGGGCGAGGAGGTCGCCAAGCTCACCTACTTCGGCCTTTACGCATTGCAGCACCGCGGGCAGGAGTCCGCGGGCATCGCGGTGAGCGACGGCTCCAAGATCCTGGTCTTCAAGGACATGGGGCTGGTCTCCCAGGTCTTCGACGAGACCTCCCTCAGTTCCCTCTCGGGCCATATCGCCGTGGGCCACACCCGGTACTCGACCACCGGGGCCCCGACCTGGGAGAACGCCCAGCCGACCTTCCGTGCCACCGGGCACGGCTCGATCGCGCTCGGTCACAACGGCAACCTGGTCAACACCGCCGAGCTCGCCGAGCTCGTGGCGGAGCTCCCCGACGACCGCGGGCCACGGAACCGCGTCGCGGTCACCAACGACACCGACCTGGTCACCGTGCTGCTCGCGGGCCAGCGTGCCGAGGACGGCACGCCGCTGACCGTCGAGCAGGCGGCCCCGCTGGTGCTGCCCAAGGTCAAGGGCGCCTACAGCTTCGTCTTCATGGACGAGGGCACCCTCTACGCGGCCCGCGACCCGCAGGGCTTCCGCCCGCTGGTCCTCGGCCGCCTGGAGCGCGGCTGGGTGGTCGCCTCGGAGACCGCGGCGCTGGACATCGTGGGCGCCTCGGTGGTCCGCGAGATCGAGCCCGGCGAGCTGGTCGCCATCGACGAGAACGGGCTCCGCGCTTCGCGATTCGCGGAAGCGAAGCCGCGGGGCTGCGTCTTCGAGTACGTGTACTTGGCGCGGCCCGACACCGACATCGCCGGGCGGAACGTGTACCTCTCCCGGGTGGAGATGGGCCGCCGGCTCGCCGCCGAGGCCCCGGCCGACGCCGACCTGGTGATATCGACGCCGGAGTCCGGCACCCCCGCGGCCATCGGGTACGCCGAGGCCAGCGGCATCCCCTACGGCTCGGGCCTGGTCAAGAACTCCTACGTCGGCCGGACCTTCATCCAGCCGAGCCAGACCATCAGACAGCTGGGCATCAGGCTGAAACTGAACCCGCTGAAGGAGGTCATCCGCGGCAAGCGCCTGGTCGTCGTCGACGACTCGATCGTCCGCGGCAACACCCAGCGGGCCCTGGTCAGAATGCTCCGCGAGGCCGGCGCCGCCGAGGTCCACGTGCGAATCAGCTCGCCGCCCATCAAGTGGCCGTGCTTCTTCGGCATCGACTTCGCGACCCGCGCCGAGCTCATCGCCAACGGTCTGTCGGTCGAGGAGATCGGCACCTCGCTCGGCGCCGACTCGCTGGCCTACATCTCGCTCGACGCGATGGTCGAGGCCACCACGATCGCCAAGCCGAACCTGTGCCGGGCCTGCTTCGACGGCACCTACCCCGTGGAGCTGCCCGACCCGGCGCTCCTCGGCAAGGACGTGCTCGAGCAGTCCGCCGACGCCGACCGGGAGCGGGCGGAGCGCGCGCGGCTCACGCTTCCGCTGCTGGCCACAGGCCCCGGCGCGGGCGACGCCCTGCGCCGTCCCTAAGCGGGGCGCGACGCCCCACCACACAGCAGTCAGAGAGATCCGATGACAGAGAACGCGTCCGGTGTCAGTGGTGTCAGCTACGCGGCGGCGGGAGTCGACATCGAGGCCGGGGAGACGGCCGTCGAGCTGATGCGCACCTGGGTCGCCAAGGCCCAGCGGCCGGAGAGCGTGGGCGCCATCGGCGGCTTCGCCGGGCTCTTCGACGCCTCGGCGCTCAAGGGCTACCGGCGCCCGCTGCTCGCCTCGGCGACCGACGGCGTCGGCACCAAGGTGGCCGTCGCCCAGCGGATGGACGTGCACGACACGATCGGCCGCGACCTGGTCGCCATGGTCGTGGACGACCTGGTGGTGTGCGGCGCCGAGCCGCTGTTCATGACCGACTACGTCTGCGTCGGCAAGGTCTACCCGGAGCGGGTCGCCGCCATCGTGAAGGGCGTCGCCGAGGGCTGCACGCTGGCCGGCTGCGCGCTGGTCGGCGGCGAGACCGCCGAGCACCCGGGGCTCCTCGGGGCCGAGGAGTACGACCTGGCGGGTGCCGGCACCGGCGTCGTCGAGGCGGACGCGCTGCTGGGCGCGGAGCGGGTCAGGGCGGGTGACGTCGTCGTCGCGCTCGCCTCGTCCGGCCTTCACTCCAACGGGTACTCACTGGTGCGGCACGTCTTCTTCGACCTGGCGGGCTGGTCCATCGAGCGCCATGTCCCCGAGTTCGGCCGGACGCTGGGGGAGGAGCTGCTCGAGCCGACCAGGATCTACTCGCTCGACTGCCTGGCGCTGGCCCGCGCCACCGAGGTGCACGCGTTCGCCCACATCACGGGCGGCGGCCTGGCGGCCAACGTGGCCCGGGTCATCCCCGAGGGGCTCGCGGCCGTGATCGACCGGGCCAGCTGGGCGCCGGCGCCCGTGTTCGACGTGGTCGGCGCGGCCGGCCGGGTGGCGCGCGGCGAGCTGGAGCGCACGCTCAACATGGGCGTCGGGATGGTGGCGGTGGTGCCCGAGGCGTCCGTCGACACGGCGCTGGCCATCCTCGCCGCGCGGGGCGTGCCGGCCTGGGTGGCCGGCCGGGTCGAGGCGCGGGGGAGCGGCGCGGACGCCGCCACGCTCACCGGGGACTACGCGCGGTAACCATGTCCGGGGCCGCAGGCGGCACGACACAACTGAGCCCGGTCCGGCGATACCGGACCGGGGCGGGGAGCGCGTTCTCCCGGGTGGCTCAGTTGGCTCGATCGCGGGTCGGCGACCGGCCGGGTGACCGGCGGTCGGAGGCGCTGGTCAGGCGCCGCGCCGTTTGGAGGAGTGACCGTTGGAGTACGGCTCTTCGCCGTCCTCCTCGTCATCCTCGTCGTTGTACATCTCCGCGTACCGTGCGTACAGGTCGTCTTCCAGCTCTTCGTCGTCCTCGACCCGCTCGCCGTTCGTCGGCGCCTGGTCAGGCTTTGATGCACCCGCACCCAGCTCTTCGGCCAGACGGGAAAGGTCCGTCCGGCCGCTGTTGTACTTCAGCTGGCGGGCGACCTTCGTCTGCTTGGCCTTGGCCCGGCCGCGCCCCATTGGCTCGACCCCCTCAACGACGGGACCCTGCGGCCCCGGAGTGTTGACATCCGTTCATGATTGAGAGCGGGCCCTCGGACGAGCGCCCGATCCATCGGCCTTCAACCGTACCTGCTTCCGCGGGCCTACGGTACGTCGTCCGCAGGACCCGGGTCGCCCGATCGTCGCCCGGTGACCTTCTCTTTGCTGGTCAGCGGCGATTTTACCTTCTTTCTCGACACACCCCGCATGAGGGGGGTGACATGTCTTACGCAAATGGCCGATCAGCGGCCGGCGGCCTGGGCCATTCGGTGTTCGGCCAGCCGGTCGGCCGCCACAGCAGGGGGGACGCCCTCGGCGCGGGCCCGTTCGAAGATCTCCAGCGTCGTCCCGTGGATCAGCGCGGCCTTTGCCTTCGCACGTGCGAAGTCGAAGCCGTGGAGCTCGTCGGCGACCTGGATCACGCCGCCGGAGTTCACCACATAGTCCGGCGCGTAGAGGACGCCGCGGTCGGCGAGGTCCTTCTCGACGCCGGGGTGGTCGAGCTGGTTGTTGGCCGCGCCGCAGACGATGCCGGCCGTCAGCAGCGGCACGGTCCGGTCGTTGAGCGCGCCGCCGAGGGCGCACGGGGCGTAGATGTCAAGCCCGGGGGTCCGGATCAGGGCATCGGCGTCGGCCACGGCGGTGACCCGCTCGGGGTGGGCGTCCAGGACGCGGCGCACGGCGGCCTGGTCGACATCGGTGATCACCACCCGGGCGCCGGCCTCGACCAGGTGGTCGACCAGCAGGTGGCCGACCTTGCCGACGCCGGCCACGCCGACGGTGCGGTCGGCCAGCTCGGGTGAGCCCCAGCGGTGCTCGGCCGAGGCACGCATGCCCTGGAAGACGCCGAAGGCGGTGAGCACCGACGAGTCCCCGGCGCCGCCCTGTTCTGGGGAGCGGCCCGTGGTCCAGCGGCACTCCCGGGCGATCACGTCCATGTCCTGGACGTAGGTGCCGACGTCGCAGGCGGTGACGTAGCGGCCGTTGAGGGAGGCGACGAAGCGGCCGTAGGCGAGCAGCAGTTCCTCGGTCTTCAGGTGCGCCGGATCGCCGATGATCACGGCCTTTCCGCCGCCGTGCGCGAGGCCGGCGAGCGCGTTCTTGTAGCTCATGCCCCGCGAGAGGTTGAGGGCGTCGCGGACTGCGGCCTCCTCGGGGCTCGGAGAGCCGGCGTAGGCGTGGAAGCGGGTGCCGCCCAGGGCCGGGCCGAGCGCGGTGGAGTGGATGGCGATCACGGCCCGGAGCCCGGTGGCCCGGTCCTGGCAGAGCATGACCTGCTCGTGGCCGCCCCGCTCGGAGGCGAAGAGGATGTCCAGGGCGCTCATGGCCCCCGGTGCTGCGGTGCTGCTGTCGACGCTGACAGCGGGACGTACGTCGGTCACGGTGGTGACTCCTGCGTATCGCGGTCTGGACGCCCTCCTGGCGGATCCGTCACGGAGGGCGGTGTCGTGTTCCCGATGGGATGAGACTACGGCCGTCGCCGAACGCCGGGTACCGGGGTCTCACGGGGGCTGACACGATCGGGGGCGACGATGGGTGGGGCGACCACGAGACGCGGGAGGCAGAGTGCCCAAGGTTCCCTACGCGGCGTATCTCCGGGTCTACGAGCCGCTGGCCGCCTTTCCCGAACCGGAGCGCTCGCACTGGGCCGGGTACGCGCGGCGGGAGCGGCTGCCCACCGCCCAGGACGAGGTGCGGGGGGCGCTGGCCGGCCTGGTGGCGCGGCCGGTGCGGGTGGCGCCGGCGGCGGAGAGCGCGGAGGCCTTCGTGGCCACGGTGGACGGGGTCGTCTGCGTCTGCCCGTGGCGGACCAGGCTGCGCGCGTGGCAGGCGCTGGGCGACGTGGGGCACTGGCTGATGCCGCAGTCGGTGGTGGACCTGGCGCTGCCGCCCGGGGCGCGGCGGAGCGCGGCCGAGGAGTACGACCGCTGGCGGGAGCGCAATCCGGACGCGCGGCCGTGGATCAGGTCGGCGCTGTGGCACGTCCCGGTCCGCTGGTTCGTGCTCTTCGCGGACGAGGAGCGGATCTTCCGGAAGGCCGGGGACGGCTCCGGGCCCGACGCGGGCGAGCCGGCCCTCGGCTACCGGACGCCGATGGTCCAGGCGCGGCGGCGGGTGGCGCGCGGGCTGCGCACCGTGCGGGAGGCGATGCCCGAGGGACCGATGGTGGAGGCGCTGACCGATGTGGGACGGTGGCTCGAGGAGTTCCACCCCCGGTCACTTGTCGAACTGGACTACGGCGGATTGATCTATACGATTCCCGAAGACCAGTTGGCGGCTGACCGCTCGGTGGCGGAGGTCACCGAGGGGCTGGCCGCGCTCGCCGCGGGCGACGTGGAGCGGGCGACCCGGCTTTACGAGGAGCTCACCGACCGTTGGCTGACGATCCGCGAGCGCCAGTTCGCCAACTGATCCGCTCCTTAGGTGGGACTAAAGCCCCAAGCGTGATGGATGGCACTGTAAGGAACTCTTGCCTTCAAGTAGTCTCCTCGTGTCAAAATAGGACAACGAGCTCGGCGGGGCTCCTTCCTGGGTGGTGCGATGACCGGCCAACACGGGGTGACTGATCGTAGAGATTGGGTAACTGTCCGTTATGGCATGTTCCAGTCGGCTTCCACCAAGGTTGAACACCTGAGAGGGCAATTCCATCGGTTTGGCCGACCCGGCTGGACGGATGGTGTAGTTGTAGTGCCGAGGACAAGCCGTTCGTCCTATAACCGACTCGACCCGCGCCTGTCATTTCGGGCAACGCGGGTCAAGGTGCAGAATTTAGAGGAAAGAACCGTGATGGTTCGGTTCTCCCGAGGAGGCCGCTCATGACCGCTCGCACCCCTGATGCCGAGCCGCTGCTGACCCCGGCTGAGGTTGCCTCGATGTTCCGCGTGGACCCGAAAACGGTCACACGCTGGGCAAAGGCGGGCAAGCTCACGTCTATCCGCACGCTCGGTGGGCACCGCCGCTACCGCGAAGCGGAGGTGCGCGCACTGCTCGCGGGCATCCCGCAGCAGCGCGGCGAGGCCTGAGCAAAGCAGCACGACCCAGGCTTCGGGGCCCCCACCCCGCCTGCTTGGCTCCAGATCGCGCCGGACTCCGCCGAGTCCGGCGCGATTTGCATGCCCGCCCCCGGGGGGTCCAAGTGCCGCTCGGGGCCCTGTGCAAGGGCGTGCAATTGCACATATTAAATTGGCGGGTTTCTCTACGGGGTCAGCCGAGCTCAGTGAGCGATCAAGTTCCGTGACTCCCGTCACACTTCGCATCCCTTGCCGGGCCCGCTGATCTTGCGGTAGTAGGGCCCCGCCGGGCGGCAGCGTCGCCGCACCACGCGTAGCTGTCTCCTACCCACCCTCCCTGCCCGGCTCACACCTCTCGGACATGCCACTCGCCGAGTCATGCAAAAAGCCCGGATCCCTGTGGGGATCCGGGCTTCCGGTTTTCAACGTGTGCGGTCCTGACGGGATTTGAACCCGCGGCCTCCACCTTGACAGGGTGGCGAGCACTCCAAACTGCTCCACAGGACCAGGTCGCGAGCGCGACTCTACCCCAGATGGCGGGCGCGGAGCCAATCGCGCCCGGCCGGCGCCCCGGTCACGGGACCAGGGCGTCGATCGCCTTCAGGATGCGCTTGTCCGAGATCGGATACGCCGTGCCGAGCGCGTGCGCGAAGTAGCTGACCCGCAGCTCCTCGATCATCCAGCGGATCTCGGCGGCCCGCTCCGGCACCGGCCGGCCCGGCGGGAACTGCTCCAGCAGCCAGGCGTGTTCGTCCCGCATCTCACGGACCTTCGCCATCCGCGCCCGGTCCCGCTCGGCGTGCTGCGGCAACTGCTGCAACCGCCGGTCCACGGCCGTCAGATAGCGCAGCAGGTCCGGCAGCCGGCGCGCGCCGTGCTCGGTCACGAAGCCGGGCGGCACCAGGCCCGCCAGCTGCTCCCGCACGTCCGCCAACGAGTCGGCGAGCACCGGGCTGGTGATCGAGCGCAGCCGCCGCTCGCAGGTGCCCCAGGCCAGCAGCACCTCGCGCACCCGCCCCAGGATCCGCAGCGTGAGGTCGGTGATGTCGGCCCGCACCGCGTCGAAGAGCTTGCGGAAGCCCTCCTCGTCCCAGGCGGGGCCGCCGTGCGCCGCGATCAACTGGTCCGCCGCCGCGCTCACGCAGTCGGCGAGCAGCGCCGGCACGCCCCCGTGCGGGGAACTGGCCAGCGCCAGCTTCGCCGCGTTGTCCAACTGCCGCTGCGCGAACTTGGCCGGATCCGACGGGAGGTTGAGCAGCACGAGCCGCCTGGTGCCGCGCGCCATCGCCCGGCGCTGCTCCTCCTCGCTGTCGAAGAGCCGCACGGCGACCGAGGAGCCCTCGTCCACCAGGGCCGGGTACGCCTTCACCGGCTGGCCGCCGCGCCGGGTCTCGAAGACCCGGTCGAGCGTGCCGATCGACCATGCGGTCAGCCCGACGCGGCTGGCGCCGCGCGGCTCGGCCGCCCCGCCGCCCGGCTGGCCGGCGAGGCCGGCCGTGGCCTGGGCCGGTCCGCTCGGCCCGGCGGCCCGAGCCTCGGTGGCGAACGCGCGGTCCAACGCCCGCTGCGCCAGCGGTCGCAGCCGCTGGGTGAGCGCCGCGAGGTCCTTGTCCTCCGCGTCGGCGGAGGCCCGGCGGCGCCGTTCGTCCACGCCACGGAAGGTGATCCGCAGATGGTCCGGGATCCGGCTCTCGTCGAAGTCCTCCGGGGTGACCCGGACGCCGGTCATCCTGGTCAGCTCGCGGGCCATCGCCACCCGCAGCGGCTCGTTGGTCGGCTCGGGGCCCACCTCGGTGAGGAAGCGCCGCGCCACGTCCGGTGCGGGCACACAGTGCCGCCTGATCGGCTTGGGCAGCGACCTGATCATCTCGGTCACCAACTGCTCGCGCAGGCCCGGGATCTGCCAGTCGAAGCCCTCGGGGGTGATCTGGTTGAGGACCTGGAGCGGCACGTGGACGGTCACGCCGTCCGCGTCGGCGCCCGGTTCGAACTGGTAGGTGACGCGCAGCGAGAGCCGGCCCTGCCGCCAGATGTCCGGGTAGTCGTCCTTGGTGACCCGCCCGGCCGACTCGTTGATGAGCATGGACTTCTCGAAGTTGAGCAGGTCCGGTTCCTCGCGGCGCTTCTTCTTCCACCAGGAGTCGAAGTGCGCCCCGGAGACCACGAACTCCGGCACCCGCTGGTCGTAGAAGTCGTACAGCGTCTCGTCGTCGACGAGGATGTCCCGCCGCCTGGCCCGGTGTTCGAGCTCCTCGACCTCCGCGAGCAGCTTGCGGTTCTCGTGGAAGAACTCGTGCGAGGTCCGCCAGTCGCCCTCCACCAGCGCGTTGCGGATGAACAGGTCACGGGAGGTCTCGGCGTCGATCCGGCCGTAGTTGACCTTGCGCTGGGCCACGATCGGCACGCCGTACAGCGTCACCCGCTCGTAGGCCATCACCGCCGCCTGCTTCTGCTCCCAGTGCGGCTCGCTGTAGGTGCGCTTCACCAGGTGGCCGGCGAGCGGCTCGATCCACTCCGGCTCGATGCGCGCGTTGACCCGCGCCCAGAGACGCGAGGTCTCCACCAGCTCGGCCGACATCACCCAGCGCGGCGGCTTCCTGAACAGCGCCGAGCCGGGGAAGATCGCGAACTTGGCGCCGCGCGCGCCCAGGTACTCGTGCTTCTCGGTGTCCTTCAGGCCCAGCTGCGACAACAGGCCGGCCAGCAGCGACTGGTGGACGCGCGCCGGGTCCGGCGCCTGGCCGCCCGCCGCCGGCTCGACGGCCTCGACGCCGAGCGAACGGCCGACCTGGCGCAGCTGCGCGTAGATGTCCTGCCACTCCCGTATCCGCAGGTAGTTGAGGAACTCGGTGCGGCACATGCGGCGGAACGCCGAGGAGGAGAGCGCGCGTTGTCGTTCGCGCACGTACTCCCAGAGGTTGAGCAGCGCCAGGAAGTCCGACTCCTCGGCCGGCCCCTCGCGGAACCGCTGGTGCTTGGCGTCCGCCTGCTGCTGCTTGTCGCTCGGCCGCTCCCGCGGGTCCTGGATGGAGAGCGCGGCGGCGATCACCATCACCTCGCGGGCGCAGCCGTTCCGCCCGGCCTCCAGAACCATCCTCGCCAGCCGGGGGTCGACCGGCAGCTGCGCCAGCTTGCGGCCCAGCTCGGTGAGCTTCGCGCCGGACAGCGCGCCCAGCTCCTCCAGCAGCTGCACGCCCGCCTTGATCGAGCGGTGGTCCGGCGGGTCGATGAAGGGGAAGCGCTCGATCTCGCCGAGGCCCGCCGCGTTCATCTGGAGGATCACGGAGGCGAGGTTGGTGCGCAGGATCTCGGCGTCGGTGAACTCCGGGCGGGAGAGGAAGTCCTCCTCGGCGTAGAGCCGGACGCAGATGCCGTCGCTGGTGCGGCCGCAGCGGCCCTTGCGCTGGTTGGCGCTGGCCTGCGAGACGGGCTCGATCGGCAGCCGCTGCACCTTGGTGCGGTGGCTGTAGCGGGAGATGCGGGCGGTGCCGGGGTCGATGACGTACTTGATGCCGGGCACCGTGAGCGAGGTCTCGGCGACGTTGGTGGCCAGCACGACCCGGCGGCCCGGGTGCGGCTGGAAGACGCGCTGCTGCTCGCCGTGCGAGAGGCGGGCGTAGAGCGGCAGCACCTCCGTGTGCGGCAGCCGCCGCTTCTCCAGCGCGTCCGCCGTGTCCCTGATCTCGCGCTCGCCGGAGAGGAAGACCAGGATGTCGCCGGGGCCCTCGGCCTGGAGCTCGTCGACGGCGTCGCAGATGGCGGTGATCTGGTCCCGGTCGGGCGCCTCGCTGTCCTCCTCCAGCAGGGGGCGGTAGCGGACCTCGACCGGATAGGTGCGGCCCGAGACCTCGACGATCGGGGCCGGCTCGCCGTTCGCCTGCCGGAAGTGGCGGGCGAAGCGCTCCGGGTCGATGGTGGCGGAGGTGATGACGACCTTGAGGTCGGGTCTCCTGGGCAGCAACTGCGCGAGGTAGCCGAGCAGGAAGTCGATGTTGAGGCTGCGCTCGTGCGCCTCGTCGATGATGATCGTGTCGTACTGGCGCAGCTCGCGGTCGTGCTGGATCTCGGCCAGCAGGATGCCGTCCGTCATCAGCTTGACCAGGGTGTCGTCCCTGGCCTGGTCGGTGAAGCGGACCTTGAAGCCGACGGACTCGCCGAGCGGGGTGCGCAGCTCGTCGGCGACCCGCTGGGCGACGGTGCGGGCGGCCAGCCGGCGCGGCTGGGTGTGGCCGATGAGGCCCCGGATGCCGCGGCCGAGCTCCAGGCAGATCTTGGGCAGCTGGGTGGTCTTGCCCGAGCCCGTCTCGCCGGCCACGATCACCACCTGGTGGTCGCGTATCGCGGCCAGGATCTCGTCCTTCTTCTGGCTCACCGGCAGCTGCTGCGGGTAGCCGATCGCGGGCACGGCGGCGCGCCGCGCGGCGACGTGCGCCTCGGCGGCGTCGACGGCCTCGGCGATCTCGGCCAGCACGGCCTGTTGGGCGGCCGGCTTGCGGATCCGGCGCGCGCCGTCGAGGCGGCGGCCGAGCCGGCGCTCGTCGCGCAGGGTCAGCTCGGGCAGCCGCGCGGCGAGGGCGGAGAGGGAGGAGGAGTGCGTAGACATACGCACCCCAGGGTCTCACCCCGGGCCGGCCGGCGGCGAGCCGTTATCGCCCGCCGGGCGCGGCGTCGCCGGCACCCCGGCACCGGCGCCTCCGAATATGCGGCATATGTGATGTTTCGGCATATCGTGGCCGGGTGACAGGGGCGACTCCGTGGACCCGGCTGACCCGGGTGCTCAGCGAGCGTTGGCGGGCCTTCCGCCGCACGCCCTACCTCCCCGCCGCGGTGGTGTCGCTGCTGGCCGCCGCCTCCGCCGCCGCGTTCGCCGGCTCCTACACCTACGCGCTGGCCAACCCGACCCCGCGCCATGTACCGGTCGCGGTCGTCGGCCCGCCGTCCTCCGGCACCGAGGCCCGCGCCTTCGTCGAGGAACTGGAGCACCGGCTCGGCGCCTCGTTGGAGCTCCACCGCTACGCCGACTATCCACAGGCTGTGGACGCCGTGGAGGCGCAGCGCGAGTTCGCGATCCTGCGCGGCCACCGGGACCAGGTCGAGATGGACGTGGCGAGCGCGGCCGGGGCCAGCGTCGCCGAGCTGCTGACCAAGGAGGGCCCGCCGGCGGCCAAGGCGGTCGGCGCGCGGATCACCATGCGGGACATCAAGCCCCTGCAGTCCGGCGACCCCCGGGGCCTGGCCGTCTTCTACATCACCATCGCCGCGGTGATCATCGGCTTCCTCGGCACCGTCCAGCTGGTCGTCAACGCCCCGACGCTGCGGCCGGCGGCGCGGCTGGCGTTCACCGCGGGCTACGCCGGGCTCGGCGGCTTCGCGATCGTGGTGGTCGTCGACTGGTGGCTCGGCGCGCTGGAGCTCCCGGTGTTCGGCTCGTGGGGGATCCTGACGCTGACCATGTTCACCGCCGGCATGGTCTACGCGATGTTCAACGCCCTCTTCGGCCGCTGGGCGCTGCTGCCGACCTGGGCGCTGATGGTGATGCTCGGCAACCCCTCGTCGGGCGGCGCCGTCTCCTGGCCGCTGCTGCCGACCGCCCTCGGCGTCATCGGCCGCTGGCTGCCACCCGGTGCCTCGGTCAACGCGCAGCACACCGCGATCTACTTCGCCGGCCACCAGCACCTCCAGCCCTACCTGGTGCTCGGCGGCTGGGCGCTGCTCTCCCTCGCCGTCTTCTGGGCCCTGCGCGACCGCCCGCCGGGCCGCCGGCGCACATGAAAAGACCCCCTCGGTGACACCGAAGGGGGTCCTGATCCTGCTCGACGAACGGTGGCTGGGGCCGGGGTCGAACCGGCGACCTTCCGCTTTTCAGGCGGACGCTCGTACCAACTGAGCTACCCAGCCGGAGCGGTCCTGACGGGATTTGAACCCGCGGCCTCCACCTTGACAGGGTGGCGAGCACTCCAAACTGCTCCACAGGACCCGGCTTGTCGCGATTCCCCCGAACGCCGGGGCGATGTCGCTGAAGCAGCGTATCACGCGGAAGACGGGCCCCTCATCGCGTTAGCCGCCGGTCAGGCCCGCCGGCGGTGGGGCGCCGCGGTCGGGCTCAGCAGCCGCCGCAGTTGTAGTAGGTGACGTCCCAGTGGTTGCCCTCGCGGGCGTAGATGTTGCCCGAGCCCGACTGGTACTGGGCGGCGCCGTCGCTCCGGTAGCCGATGAAGGCGAAGTTGTTGGTGATGTAGCCGTTGATACAGGTGTTCAGGCCGTAGTCGAGCTTGTAGCCGTTCCAGTGGCTGTAGGTGCCGCCGGCGTGGCCGGTCTCGGTGCCGCCGGTGATGTTGAGGGCGCAGCCGCTGGCCCGCCTGAGGGTCTGGGCGCCCTGGGCGGTGGCGAGGTTGAGCTGCTCGAACGAGGTGCAGGTGGGGTTGTTCCGATCGGAGCAGCCGCCGGACGAGGACCAGGTGATGCCGACCTCGCGGAACATCGAGGTGGCGGTGGAGTGGCTGATCTTGGTGACGAGGACGGAGACGTCGGACGCCTGGGCCTGGACGTGGGTCTGGGCCTGGGCCTGGGGCTGCGCCGCGGCCGCGGTGGCGGGGGCGGCGGTGAGCGCGGCGCCGGCGAGCGCGAGCGCGGCGAGAAGAGGGCGGATTCTCATGGCGGAAGGTCCTCCAGCTGGCCTGCCGTACGGAGAGCGGCGCGCGTGGTCTACGCGCGTCGTGGCGAGCATGTCATGCACGCGGCAATAGCGGAAGGGGGCCGTGAAGCGGCTACTCCGGGTCCGTCTCCTTGAGCTTGGCCCGCAGCTCCTCGACGGCCGGGTGCCCGATCTGGCCGCCGATCTCCACCGCCGTCCGCCGCGTGCGCCGGGCCGCGTCGACGTCGCCGGCGGCCAGCTGGGTGTCGCCGAGGTGGTTGAGGATCTCCGTCTCGCCGTAGCGGTCGCCGAAGCCCCGCACCAGGTCGAGGGCGCGGGCGAAGCAGCGGGCGGCCTCGGTGTACTGGGCGAGGTGGTGGTGGGCGTAGCCGAGGCTGTCCAAGGCGCCGGCCTCCGCGTGCCGTTCGCCGAGCTCCCGGTTGAGCTCCACGGCCTGGGCGCAGTGGTCGAGCGCCCGCCGGTGGTCGCCGAGCACGACGTACAGCCAGCCGACGTTGTTCAGCGCCATCGCCTGCCCGGGGCGGTGACCGGCCCGCCGGTAGAGCTCGAGCGCCCGGTCGTTGTGGTCGAGCGCGTCCCGCGGCCGGCCGAGCTGGTCGCAGACCCAGCCCAGGCCGCGCCTGGTGTCCGCTTCGCTGACGTCGTCGCCAAGCTCCCGGTACCGCGACAGAGCCTCGGTGAAGTGCCGGTGCCCGTCCTCGAGGCGCCCCATCTGGGTGTGGGCGCGGCCCAGGGAGCGGTGCGCGTCGGCCGCGCGGCCCTGATCGCCGAGCCGGCCGGCCGCGTCCAGCGCGATCCGCTGGGTGGCGGCCCAGTCGTGCCAGTGACCGCGGTAGTCGAAGAACGTCTCCAGCGCCCCGGCGAGCCGCCACGCCTCGGCCGGTGCGTCGGCGGCCACCGCCAGGTCGAGGGCGCCGAGCAGCACCGGGTGCTCCGCGGTGAACCAGTCGAGCGCCGCCTCGCGGTCCGCCGGCTCCACCACGGTGACCCCGGACGGCGCAGGACCGAGCCCGAGCGGCTCGGGGTGCGGGGCCAGTCGGCGGTCGGCGCCCTCGGCCGAGCGCAGGTAGTGCTCCACCAGGCGGCGGCGGGCGGCCCGCCGGTCGGCCTCCGGGTCGACGGCGTCCGCCAGCTCGCGGGCGTACGCGCGCAGCAGGTCGTGCGGGGCGTGGCGGTCGGGCGTCGGCCGGTCGACGAGGTGGACCCGGGTCAGCTCGGCCAGCAGCGGCCGCACCCGGTGCTCCGGCGCGCCGGCCAGGCTGGCGGCGGCCGGCAGCGACAGGTCGGGCCCCGGGTGGAGGCCGAGCAGCCGGAAGAGCCGGGCGGCGTCCTCGCTCAACGCCCGGTAGGACCAGGAGAAGACGGCGCGGACGTCGGTGGCGGTGTCGCCGCCGTCGAAGGCGTCGAGGCCGAGCCTGGCGTCGCGCAGCTCGGCGGCGAGCGCCCGCAGCGGCAGCCCGGGGTGGGTCGCGGCCCGGGCCGCGACGACGGCGAGCGCCAGCGGCAGCCCGCCGCAGACCGACACGATCTCGTCGACGGCCGACGGCTCGGCGGCCGTCCGCTCCGGGCCGAGGTGCCGGTCCAGCAGGCGCCGCGCCTCGTCCTCGGCGAGCAGCCCGAGCGGCAGCGCCCGCGCCCCGTCGGCGGCGATCAGTCCGGTGAGCCGGTCCCGGCTGGTCACGATGACGGTGCTGGCGCCGGAGCCCGGCAGGAGTGGCCGCACCTGGTCGGCGCCGGCCGCGTTGTCGAGGACGATCAGCATCCGGCGCCCGGCGATGAGCGACCGGTACCGCGCGGCCTGCGCCTCGGGCTCGGGCGGCAGCGCCAGCGGGTCGTCTCCCAGCGCGTCGAGGAAGCCGCGCACGGCGGCCGCCGGTGGGACGGGCTCCGCCGAGGGGTCGAAGCCGCGCAGGTTCACGTAGAGCTGCCCGTCGGGGTGGCGGTCGCGGTACCGGTGGCCCCAGCGCAGCGCCAGCCAGGTCTTGCCGACGCCGCCCACGCCGCTGATCGTCAGCAGGCGCGGGGAGCCGCCGGCGTCCCTGGCGTCCTCGGCCAACAGGCGGTCGAGCGCCGTGAGCTCCCGGTCCCGGCCGACGAACGTCGCGGGCGCGTGGGGGAGTTGACGCGGCACCCGGTCGGGCGCGGCGGTGGGCGACGAGGCCGCCTCCGGCTCGGGCCGTTCGGGCTCGTCGGGTTGCTCCGGCCGGTCGGCTTGGTCGGCGAGCCTGGCGCGGGCCGCGTGCCAGCGCTCCAGGTTGGCGTCGTCGCCGCAGGCCCGCACGAAGGCGGTCAGCAGGCGCGGCGTCGGCGGCGTCCCCCGGCGCAGCATCTCGGCGGCGGTGCTGCGCGGCAGCACCTCGCCCCGGCGTTCCGCCGCCCGCTCCAACTCCCGGAACGTCAGCCCGGAGCGCTGCCGGAGCGCGCGTAACGCGGCCGAGAACTCCGCGACGTCCCGCGGCTCGCGCCAACGGCCTTCCCCACCCTGCCCCATGGTGACCATGGTCGGGGACGCACGCCCCCGGTGGCAACGCGCCGGACGTCCGGACCCGGGCCGCTCACCCCGGCCACCCCGCTGACCTGCACGGACATCGAGCCGCTGTCCGGGACTGTCCGGGACGGCCGCCAACCGTTGCCCCGTGTCGACCGGCCCGGGCAGCGTGGTCGAGGCGACCGCGGCACCCACCGCCGCGCCGCCACCCACGGGACACGTAACGAGACGGGGGAGTCACACCATGAGTGACGAGGTCAAGCTCGCACCGGAAGAGGTCGACCGGGTGATGGGCATCATCGCCCAGGCCTACAGCGAGATGGAGGCCGTGGCGACCGGGATCGGCGGGCACAGCGCCAACGTCGGCTCCGCCTACCAGGGTTCGGGCACCCGCACCGCGGTGGCCACCTACGAGGACCTCGGGCGCGCCGGCCAGGCGCTGGCCACCGTCCTCGACGGGCTCTCGCAGGACCTCGGCCTGACCGCCAACACCGGACGCGAGACCGACGCCGACGCCGAGGGGGTTCTGAACCGGGTGCAGGTCACCAGCGTCGGGGACGCCGGCACCGGCGTGGACATGTCCGTCGCACGCGGCATGTGACCGCGCCACAGGACCAGCGGAAGGGGCACGAGGAAACGTGAACGGCTACGGGGACCTGATCCGCTTCAGCAACGAGAACCTGGAGGGCATCCAGTCCCAGACGCGGGGCCAGCAGCAGCAGTACACGGTCATCTGGGACAGCGTCCACCAGCAGCTGCTCGGGCTCGTCGAGCAGGGCCAGGTGGACGCCGCCATCGGCCAGGTGCTCGAGGAGCGCGACCAGCAGTTCCGGCGCGAGTCCACGGGCTTCGACGACAGCGTCGTCGCCCAGAACCAGGCCATCCACAACGTCCAGACCATCGGCAACGAGGGCGGCGCCGCCATGGTGCGGGCCGCGATGGGCGGCGGCCGCTGACCCGGGGCACCACGGCGGTGGCGCCCCAGCGGCGCGGCGGGGGCCGATGACCCGACTCCGCCACCGACCTGCTGCTCCTCGACGGGAACGACAGGGGGGCGGCCGCCCGCGCCCCGGCCGGTCAGTCCGCCCCGGCGAGGACCTCGCGCAGCCTGGCCGCGAACGCCTCCGGCTGGCCGGCGTAGCCGGACTCGGGGCCGAGGAAGCCGCCGTGGTGGCTCGGGAACACCGCCGCTCGGTGGCCGAGGAGTTCGGCCGTGGCCACCGCGGCGCGGCCGGTGAGGGTGGAGCGGGACTCCTCGCCGACCGCGATCACGATCCGCGTCGGCGCCGCGGTGAGCGCGGCGACGTCGGGTCGGTGGGCGCTGACCGCCGCGGAACGGTCGGAGAGCAGCGGGTCGTCGCGCGAGCCGTCGTCCTCGGTCGGCAACCCGAACGCGGCGGGATCCGGCGCCGGCTGCGCGAAGTAGTCGGCGGTGAACTCGCCCTGCCAGGAGGTCATCGCGACGAAGGCCGCCATGCCGGCGCCCCAGCCCCGCTCCTGGTACGCCTTCCCGACGGCGGCGCTGGCGCGCTGGACGGCCGGGGCGTCGGGAAGTACCGAGAACAGCGGCGGCTCGTGCGCCACCAGGGTCGTCACGTCGTCCGGGTACGCCGCGACGAGGGCGAGCGCGGTCACCGCGCCGCCGCTGCTCGCGAACATCTCGACCGGGCCCGCGCCGAGCGCCTCGACGAGCGCGTGCACGTCGGCGGCCTGGGTCGCCGGCACGTGGTCGAGCCGGCCGTCCCTGCGGACGCTCTCACCGAGGCCGCGTGGGTCGTAGGTGACGACGGTGCGCTCGGGGAAGAGCGAGGCCAGGGTGCGGAAGCCGCTGGAGTCCATGGGCTGGCCGATCATGACCAGCGGCGGACGCCCGTCGGCGGTCGGCAGTGGTCCGTGGACGTGGTGGGCGAGGTCGGCGTCGGGGGTCCGCAGTATCCGTGCGTTCATGACCGTGTCGACCCGCGCCGCGACGAGAACTCATCGCGGAGTCCGTGAGTACCCCCAACGGGATTCGAACCCGCGCTACCGCCTTGAAAGGGCGGCGTCCTAGGCCGCTAGACGATGGGGGCCGGATAGAACGAGGTGATCCTACTACGGGACCCCCACGGCCGCCCACGTTTCCCGGGGAGGGTGGGGGCGACGGACAATGGGCATGTGCTGGAGATGACGCGCGAGGAGTTCGAGGAACTGGTGAGCGAGGCGCTCGACCGGATACCGCCCGAGCTGACCAGGCTCATGGACAACGTCGCCGTCTTCGTGGAGGAGGAGCCGCCGGTCGGCAGCCCCGAGCTGCTCGGGCTCTACGAGGGCATCCCGCTCACCGAGCGCGGCGAGTGGTACGCGGGGGCGCTGCCGGACCGGATCTCCGTCTACATGGGTCCCACGCTGCGGCTGGCCGAGCGCGAGGGCGGCGACCGGGAGCTGGTGGTCGAGGAGGTCGAGATCACCGTGGTGCACGAGATCGCGCACCACTTCGGCATCGACGACGAGCGGCTGCACGCCCTCGGCTACGGCTGAGCCCGCTCGGTTTCCCCGCCGCCCGTCGCGTAGCGGGCGGTGAGCGTGGCGGCGCGGTCGCGGAGGGCGTCGCGCAGCCACCGCGGGGCCAGGGCTTCCGCGTCCGCGGCGAGCTGCCACAGCGCCCATTCGGCGTGTCTCGGGTCCTGGAAGGTCACCTCCAGCCGTAGCCAGCCGTCCGCGTCGGCCTCCTCGGTGCGGACGGCCAGCGCGGTGCCCGCGAGTTCCCGCCGCCGGGCCGGGTTCAGCCGGAGCAGCACGGTGACGAGGTCGCCGCCGGTCCTGAACCGCGTGCCGCGTTCCTGCCAGGCCCGATCCAGATCGACCCGCTCCGGGCGCTGTGCCGGTTCGTCGAGCTTCTCGGCGGCGAGGATCCGGGACAGCCGGTAGGTGCGGTCCGCGCCGGACCTGGTGGCCAGCAGGTAACCCTGGTCGCGCACCGTGACCAGGCCGACGGGGTCCACCGTGCGCCACGTCGGGCTCCGGTCCACGGCCGCGTAGTGGATGCGCAGCCTGTGTCCGGCGAACACCGCGCGCCGGACCTCGGCCACGACGGTGTCGGGCAGCTCCTCGGCGACCTGCCGACGCGACAGGAGGTCGGTCTCCGGGTCGATGAGCAGTCGCCTGGCCGCGCCGGCCGCGGTGGCCCGTTGGCTCTCCGGCAGCGCGTCGACCACCTTGCGCATGGCCGAGGCGAGCGCCGAGCCGAGGCCGAACGCCTGCGCGCCGCGCCGCGAGCCGGCGACCAGCAGGGCGAGCGCCTCGTCGTGGTTCAGTCCGGTGAGCTCGGTCTGGAAGCCGGGCAGCAACGCGAAGCCGCCGTGCCGGCCGCGTTCGGCGTAGACCGGGACGCCGGCCGCGGACAGCGCGTCGATGTCGCGCAGCACGGTGCGGGTGGACACCTCGAGCTCATGGGCCAGCGCGGTCGCGGACAGCCGGCCGTGCTGCCGCAGCAGCAACACCAGCGATACCAACCGGTCGGCGCGCATGCGAAAACCCTACGGGAATACGTGACACAGGATGTCGTGTATGCGTTGCGAGGCTTCTCGGCGGACGAAGATCCACCGCACAGGAGAGGTGCTTCCCATGGCACACACCATCGTCAACCCGGCCGACCTGCACGACCCGGTCCCGTTCGGCTACAGCCACACCGCCGCCGTCCCCGCGGGCACCGAACTGGTGCTCGTCGCCGGTCAGTACGGTTCGGGCCCGGACGGCGCGGTCGTCTCGAACGACTTCACCCAACAGGTGAAGCAGACGTTCCACAACCTCGGCGTCGCGCTCGCCGCCCACGGGCTCGACCTCGGCCATGTCGTCCAGCTCAGGACGTACGTCGTGAACCACGACGTCAGCAAGCTCGGGCCGATCGCCGAGGCCGTGCGGGAGGGCTGGGGCACGGAGCCGCCCACGCAGACCCTCGTCGGCGTCGCGAGCCTGGCCACGCCCGACGTGCTGTTCGAGGTGGAGGCCGTCGCCGCCCGACCCTGACCCCCGGGGGTGAGGAGGGACCGCCCGTCACCGGCGGGTGGTCCCCCACACGTGGGAATGCGATGGCGTGTCTTTCGTACCGGTGCGGGGGTTGAAGGGGGCGAACGTCATCACGCCCGTCACCGCCGAAAGGTTTCCCGACCGTGCGCCGTCTCGTCCCCGTCGCCACCCTGACCGCCGCGCTGGCGGCCGTGCTCGGCGGCTGCGTCACCGCCGACTCCGAGCGAAGCCACGAGCCCGCCGAGGTGGGGCACACCTCGTCGACCGACGACACCCGGCCCGACGGCGGCGCCGAGCCGGCCGAGGGTGCGCCGGCGGCCGGTGCGGAGCGGGACGACGCGCGGCCGGCCGAGGCGGAGTCCGATCCGGAGGAGCCCGACGCCGAGCCGGACGGCACGGGCAAGCGGCCGCCCGTCGACCCGGCCGGGCCGAGCGAGCGGGAGGCCGCCTCGCCCAGCCGGCCGTCCGGCGAGCGCGATCCGGAACCCGAGCCGGCGCCCGAGCCCCGGCCGGCCGACCCCACCACGCCGGACGAGCCGCCGACCGTCGAGCCGGAGCCCGAGCCCACCACCGAGGAGCCGCGGCCGGAGCCCGATCCTGAGCCCACGCCCGAGCCGTCCACCCCGCAGCCAGACCCGGAGCCCCCGACGCCGGGGGCGGGTGGCGGCGGCTGATCCGTTTGCGCGGCGGGCCGAGGCGTGCGTATGCTTGTAGATCGTTTGATCCCACTTGCCCGGCGCCCCAAGCAGCGCGCCGTGTGGCGCGTTCCTCGTCTAGCCGTGGCTGACCGCATCCAGGCGGTCCAGAGCACCTACGGAGCTAAGGCGCGTGCCGACCACCCGAACTCCGGAAGGTTCTCACCTCGCATGTCCGTGACCACGCCCGAAGCCCTGCTACCGCTGGACGACGAGCCCACGACCACCTTCGCCGACCTCGGCCTGCCGCAGGCCATCGTCCGCAAGCTCGCCGAGAACGGCGTCACCACCCCCTTCCCCATCCAGGCCGCCACCATTCCCGACGCGCTGATCGGCCGGGACGTCCTCGGCCGGGGCCGCACCGGCTCCGGCAAGACCCTCAGCTTCGGGCTGCCCACGCTGGCCAGGCTCGCCGAGGGCCGCACCCGCCCCAAGCACCCCCGCGCCGTGATCCTCACCCCGACCCGCGAGCTGGCCATGCAGGTCTCCGACGCGCTGGAGCCCTACGGTGACGTGCTCGGCCTGCGGCTCAAGGTCGTCTGCGGCGGCACCTCGATGGGCAACCAGATCTACGCCCTGGAGCGCGGCGTCGACATCCTGGTCGCCACCCCGGGACGGCTGCGCGACGTGATCAACCGCGGCGCCTGCTCGCTCGACGACGTCGAGATCGCGGTCCTCGACGAGGCCGACCAGATGGCCGACCTGGGCTTCCTGCCCGAGGTCACCGAGCTGCTCGACCAGGTGCCGCCCGGCGGGCAGCGGATGTTGTTCTCCGCCACCCTGGAACACGAGATCGACACCCTCGTCAAGCGGTACCTGGTGGAGCCGGTCAGCCACGAGGTGGACGCGGCGCAGGGCGCGGTGACGACCATGTCGCACCACGTGCTGATCGTGAAGCCGCGTGACAAGGCCCCGCTGACCGCCGCCATCGCGCAGCGCGAGGGCCGCACCATCGTCTTCGTCCGCACCCAGCTCGGCGCCGACCGGGTCGCCGGCCAGCTGCGCGAGGCGGGCGTGCGGGCCGACGCGCTGCACGGCGGCATGACGCAGGGCGCCCGCACCCGCACGCTGGCCGACTTCAAGGACGGCCGCAACAGCGTGCTGGTCGCCACTGACGTCGCCGCGCGGGGCATCCACGTCGACGGCATCGACCTGGTGCTCAACGTCGACCCGGCCGCCGACCACAAGGACTACCTGCACCGCTCAGGACGCACCGCGCGCGCCGGCCGCTCAGGCACCGTCGTCTCGCTGGCCCTGCCGCACCAGCGGCGCACCATCTTCCGGCTGATGGAGGACGCGGGCGTGGACGCCTCGCGGCACATCATCGGCCGCGGCGACCTCTTCGACGAGGACGTGGCCGAGATCATCGGCGCGCGCTCGCTGACCGAGGTGCAGGCCGAGGCGGCGATGGGCGCCGTCACGCACGCCGAGCGCGAGGTGGCCCGGCTGGGCCGCGAGCTGGAGCGCGCCAAGGAGCGGGCGACCGAGCTGCGGGACGAGGCCGAGCGGCTCACCGCGCGCGCCGCGCGGGAGCGCGGCGACGACCCGGCCGAGGCCATCGCGACGGCGGCCGAGGCGCGGGCCGAGGCCCTGGCCGAGGCGGAGCGTGAGGCCGAGCGCGAGGCCCGCCGCGCCGAGCGTGCGGCGCGCGCCGAGGCGGAGCGGGGCGAGCGGCGCGACCGGGACGACCGGCGTGGTGGCGGCGGCTTCCGCCGCGACGACCGCGACCGTGACCGGGACCGCGATCGGGACCGTGGCGAGCGGCGCCCCTACGGCCGTCGCGACGACGACCGCAGGTCCGGCGGCTTCCACCGCGATGACCGGCGTGGTGGCGGCTTCCACCGGGATGACCGGCGCGGTGGTGGTGGTGGTGGCTTCCGCCGCGACGACCGCGACCGCGACCGGGACCGTGGCGAGCGGGGTTCGTACGGCCGCCGCGACGGCTTCCGCCGCGACGACCGTCCCTCCTTCGAGCGCCGGGACGACCGCCCCTCCTTCGAGCGCCGCGACGACCGTCCCCGCTGGAAGCGGGACAGCTGACGCCCCGTCAGGGATTGATCAGCGGTTCGTAGCCGGCCCGCACGTCCGCCTCCGACGAGTCCACGTACTCGTCGGACGGCGGGCCGGTGTCGATCGTGTAGTACTCGTACTCCAGGACGTCGGGGCAACTGGCGCCACCGATCGAGACGTTGGACACGTCCACGCGTCGGCCGGTCCGCACCTCGTAGACGCGCACCGGGAACCGCCGCTCGTGGAACGTCACGTTCTGGTACCCGAGGACGCCGAAGTCGCTCTCGTACGGGCAGGTCTCGACCGAGCGGCCCTCCTCGAGTTCCCCGACGCAGATCACCAGCACCGCCTCGTCGGCGTTGTCGGCCAGCCAGGAGGACGGGAGGCCGTCCGCGTGCCCGCTGTTCCCGAAGAGCAGCGCGCGGTGCGGCCCACCGCCCCGGTAGGGGGCGGCGCCCCGGTACGGCTCGGGGTCGTCGCAGTAGGCGGGCTCCTCGTCCGGGTAGGCCACGCTGACGAGTTCGCGCAGCCGGTCGAGCTCGATCGCCGTCTCGGCCCGCTCGACCCCCTCCTCGGCCTCGGTGGCCAGCTCGTGGTCCGGGTACTGGTCGAGCAGCTGTCGGTAGCGCTCGCGCGCCTGACTCCACTCGTGGTCCGCCATCGCGTCGTCGCCGCAGCCGAGGATCGCCGCGGGCGCGATCCCCGGCACGATCTCGGCGGCGCGGTCCAGCACGTCGCCGCTGCCCGGCCGGTCGCCGAGCCAGTCGGTGATCTCCCGTGTCTCGCAGGCGTTCTCGACCGGCAGGCCGTCGAGGAACCCGTCGAGGACCGCCCCGACCGCGTCCTCCTGGCCGGGGAACTCCCCCAGGGCCGTGGCGAGATGGTCGAAGCCGGTCGCCAGGGCCGCGGTGTCGCCGGTGAGCGCCGTGTCCAACTCCGCCGTGGCCTCCGCGAGGACGAGTTCGGCCCGCCGGTCGCGCGCGCCCTCCCACCGTGCCCCGGGGTGGGCCTCGTACTCCTCCCACACCCCTTCGGCCCCCAGCCGATCGCTCCCGTCCAACCGCTCGGCGCGCAGCAGCAGCTCGCACGCCTCGGCGGCGTCCTCGGCTCGGGCCACCAGACGGGGGTCGGCCACCCGGTGGCCGGGCCACAGCCCGTCCAGGACGGAGAGCGCCAGGGCGCAGTCGCCGCCGCGGTGGGCCTCGGCCGCGTCGCGTTCGATCCCGGCGGCGTCGAGCCGCAGGGCGACGAGGGCCGCCAGCAGCGGGAGCGCGACTCCGGCGGCGACGAGCCGCTGCCCCCGCACCCGGCCCCGGCGCGCCCCGCGGGCCCTCCGCGCCAGGCGCCAGCCGTGCGCGGTCACGAAGAGCCACCACGTGACCGCCGCGGCCCGGAGCCACGCGGCCTCCGCGCCCGCGGCCAGCACGGTGACCAGGAGCAGCGTGACGGCCGCGCTGCCGAGGGCGAGCCGCCACCGTCGGAGCATCGCGTAACCCGCGCCGAGGAGTGAGGCGTTGGCGAGCGCGACGGCGAACGGGTCGCGGGCCGCCGGCCGCTTCGGAGCATCTGGTGCCGGGTCCATGGAACGTCTCCCCCGAACGAACAACCGCGGACGTGTCCGATTGTTCGCACCGGCGCCGGGAGGGGTCCCGAACGAGCGACGGGCCGGCGTCCCTTCCGGGCCCGGCCCCCGCCAGGGGGCTTATGCTGCTTCTCACGGGCCGTTAGCTCAATTGGCAGAGCAGCGGACTTTTAATCCGTTGGTTGTGGGTTCGAGTCCCACACGGCCTACTCGTCAGAGGGCTCACCGGCTCCTCGAAAGCCTTGAGTGTGCCGCCCCCTGGGGCTGGACGGGGTTGTGCCGATTCGGTAAACGAGACCCCGAGATCCGGTCGCGGGCCGGCCTGGGCGGGAAGGATCGGCCTGGGACGGAACCGGTCAGTCCATTCAACCCATGAGGCTGCATGTGCGTGACGAAATCTCGCAGGCACACGGCGTCGGCCGTCGTGGTCGCGCTGTTATGGATCAGTGCTTGTGTCTCGACGCCTCCCGACCCCGCCTCGCCGTCAGGCACTGAGAGGCCAGCACGGCCGGACGCGTCGGCGGGGACCGACCCTGGGGCCTCGCCGTCGGTGGCCGGCTCAACGGCATCCGGCGGCGACGCGGGAACGGCCGGCGTCACTTCGGGCGACCTGGGCGGAGACGCCGCACCGGACGCGGACTCGGGAGTCGACACCGGTACCACTCGGGGTGGCCAGAACGGGACGGGGGGTGAGGAGGTGGAGGGCGTCAGCGGCGAGGCGATGGGTGCCGATCCCGTACCTCCGGTGCCCTCCCCTCCGGTGGCGGACGAGCCCGGCGACGACTGGGATCCGTTGGCGGCGCCCGACAGCGACGGTGGCACCTCGGAAGGCGACGAGGATGCCGGGGCGAGCGCGGGACCGGGCGATCCCGACTCGTGCGAGGACGACGGCGCCGACGAGGGGACGCCGACGGCGTGCCCGTCGACGAGCCCCTCCCCTGACGCCTCGACTCCGGCGGGCGGTGGCGCACATCGGTGACTCGACGAGTGCACCGTCCGGGTCGGCCCAGGGTGCGGCCACCGCGCCCCCTCGGAGGGCGATCGGGTGGCCGGGGCGGCGGCCGGGTTCCTGAAGCGGCCGGACCCGCCGGAACGCTGAACGCGGTCGCCGCGTCCGGGTCACTGTTGGCGGCGCTTCTCTTCTACGCGGGCGCCCTGTACACCCATGCCTACTACGACCACTTCAGGGTGCGGGTGTTCTCTCTGGGGCTCGGCTTTTCGGAATTCGTCTTCAACAGCGCGTGGTTGATCACGCTGCCGGTCTTTCTCGCGCTCGCGGCGCTCGTGCTGTTGCCTCAACTCCCCGGTGCGCTGGCCTTTCTCGGGGTGCCGTCGCGCCTTGTGGAATCGGCGGGGCGGTTCGGGCGTGCCGTGGCTCGGCGGCATGCGCTGGTCGTCCTGGCCGCCGTCTGTCTGATGGCACTCTGGCCCTACCTGGGAGCGTTCAACTGGGTCCCGCCGCTCCTGGTGGTCGCGGGTCTGCTGCTCGGGCAGACGAGTGCTGCCCGGTCGGCGGGAAGAGCCGGACGGCCGGGGTCGTCGTACGCCGTGGCGACCGTGTTCCTGGTCTGGGCCGTGGCGCTCGCGGCCGGCCATCAGGGGCGAAGCGACGCTCGGGAGGCGGAGCGCCGCCTGGTGAACCGAACTGCCGCCGTCCTGCTGAGCACGGAGCGCCTCAGCATCGTCGGCCCCGGGCTCGTCGCCGAAGACCTCGGGCCCGCGGTCCGCTACCGCTACCGGTACACCGGCCTGCGGGTGCTCACCGTGCGGGAGAGCCGCTATTACCTGCTGCCGCTCGGGTGGCGGCACGCTGACGGGCCCACGTACGTCATCGATGACGACGACAGTATTCGCATCGAGCTCCGCCCTGGGACCCGGCCCTGACGTGCCTGGCCGTGAGCCCGCGATCGGACACCAGACAACTGGGGCCAAAGGTCTTGTGTGATCGATCACATGGGCCTAGGCTCCGCGAAGCAAGCGCTTACCAAACCGGAGCCGTCCAGGAGCCCCGCATGTCCTCACCGCCCTCCGCCCGCCCCCGCGCCGCCGTCGTCGGCACCGGTGGCATCGTCACCGGCGCTCACCTCCCGGCCCTCACCGCCCACGCCGACCGGGTCGACCTGGTCGCCGCGGTGGACGTCGACGCGGGCCGGCTCGACTCCTTCCGCGTCGCCGCGGCCGAGGCGGGCGCCCGCGACGTCACCGGCTACCAGGACCTCGGCGCGATGCTGGCGGCCGAGCGGCCGGACGTGGTGCTGATCGGCACCCCGCCCGCGCTGCACCACGCGCAGACCGTGGCGGCGTTGGAGGCCGGCGCCTGGGTGCTGTCCGAGAAGCCGCTGACCCTCTCGCTCGCCGAGTACGACGCGATCGCGGCGGCCGAGGAGGCCACCGGCAACTACGCGGCGGTGGTCTTCCAGCACCGCTACGGCTCGGGCGCCGTGCACGCCCGCGAGCTGATATCGAGCGGCGAGCTGGGCCGGCCGCTGGTGGCGCACTGCCAGACCACCTGGTACCGGGACACCGCCTACTACGCGGTGCCCTGGCGTGGCCGGTGGGAGAGCGAGGGCGGCGGCCCGACCATGGGCCACGGCATCCACCAGTACGACCTGCTGCTGCACCTGCTGGGCGAGTGGACCGAGATCCGCGCCATGGCGGGGCGCCTGGTGCACGACGTGGAGAGCGAGGACGTGTCCACCGCGCTGGTGCGGTTCGAAAGCGGCGCGCTGGCCACCGTCGTCAACAGCGTGCTCTCCCCTGACGAGGTCAGCCGGATCAGGATCGACTGCGCCGAGGCCACCGTCGAGCTGACCCACCTCTACGGCCACCGCAACGAGGACTGGGTCTACACGCCGCGCCCTGGCCTGGAGGACGAGGCGCGGGTCAAGCGCTGGCGCACCCCGGCGGCCGACGTGCCCAGCTCGCACGCCGCCCAGCTCGGCGCCCTCCTCGACGCCCGCGAGCGCGGCGAGCGGCCGCCGGGCAGCGGCCCCGCCGCGCGGGCCACCGTGGAGTTCGCCGCCGCGCTGTACAAGTCGGCGTTCACCGGCAAGCCCGTCCACGCCGGCGAGATCACCGCCGACGACCCCTTCTACCCGTCCATGCACGGCAACCACCCGGACTGGAGCCCCGCACGATGACGATCAAGGTCACCCACACCCTCGGCGAGCGGATCGTCGTCGGCCACGGCGACGTCGAACTGCTGCACTACGTCTACCGCCCCGACCCGGACGCCTTCGAGTCCCGCAAGCCCTACGTGCACCCGCTGCGCACGCTGGCCGGCAACCTCGCCTCCGGCTACCGGCCCAACGACCACCGCTGGCACAAGGGCCTGCAGATGACGGCCAGCCACCTCTCCGAGCAGAACTTCTGGGGCGGCAACAGCTACCTGAACCCCGAGGTCGGCTACCAGCGGGTCGAGGAGCGGGTCGGCTCGATGCGGCACGACGGCTTCGCCGCGCTGGACACCGCCGACGGCCGGTTCACCCTCACCGAGAACCTCACCTGGGTGAACAACGGCGGCGAGGAGTGGGCGCGCGAGGAGCGCTCCATCACCGTGCACTCGGTGGACCCGGCGGCCGGCGCCTACGCCATCGACTGGACGATAGACCTGACCAACGTCCGCGGCGAGCCGCTGCGCTTCGGCTCCCCGACCACGGCCGGCCGCGAGATGGCCGGCTACACCGGGCTCCAGTGGCGCGGCCCGCGCGACTTCACCGGCGGCCAGGTCATCACCCCGAAGGGCCCGGCCACCGACCAGGACACCATGGGCACCCCGGCCGCCCAGGCGCCGTGGCTCGGCTTCAGCGCCGTGCACGACGACGTGGACGCCTCGACCACCCTGGTCTTCGCGCACGCGCCCGAGAACCTCGACCCGGCGGGCGGCGCCATCCACGAGTCGCACTGGTTCGTCCGCTCCAACCCCATCCCGACGGTCGCGTTCTCCTGGGCCTTCTTCGAGGAGTTCGAACTCGCGCCCGGCGCCTCGTTCGCCTACCGCTACCGCACGGTCGTCGCGGACGGCACCTGGGACGCCGACCGGATCGCCGCCCACCTGGCGGGCCTGGCATGGTGAGCCTGCCCCACCCGCTGCCCGGCGCGGTGGGGCTCTCGCACCTCAGCGCGTACGACTGGGAGGCCGCCGACGGCGTCTGCGGCGGCAGCCCGCACCTGCACCTGGTGTGCACGGAGGCGTACGTGGTCACCGGCGGTGAGGGCGCGGTGCAGACGCTCAGCCCGGACGGCTACCGCGACATCCCGCTGCGGGCGGGGGCGGTCGCCTGGTTCACGCCGGGCACCGTGCACCGGATGGTGCAGGGCGGCGGGCTGCGGATCACCGTGCTGATGCAGAACAGCGGGCTGCCGGAGGCCGGGGACGCCGTCTTCACCTTCCCGGCCGAGGTGCTGGCCGACCCCGAGCGGTACGCGGCGGCCGCGGCCCTGCCGGCCGGCCCCGACGCCGAGGTCGCCGAGGCGGCCCGCCGGCGGCGCGACCTGGCGGTCGAGGGCTACCTGCCGCTGCGCGAGGCGCTGGCGGCCGGCGACAACGGGCCCTACCTGGAGTTCCAGCGCGCCGCCGCCCGGCTGGTCGCCGCGAGGGTGCCGGCCTGGCGGGAGCTGTGGCGGGCCGGGGCGCTGGCGACCGCCGAGCGCACCGGCGCGCAGCTGGCCGCGCTGGAGGCGGGCGACCCCGGCTACCTGGCCGAGGCCACCGCCTTCGACGCCGCGCCGAGCCGGGAGGGCGGGTACGGCATGTGCGGGCGCCGCGACGAGTACGCGCTGCCGGGCACCACGCTGCACGAACCGTCTGGCGACGGCCAGGCCGGCTGACGGCCGCGCCCGGACCGGCATCGCCGGCCCGGGCACCGGCCGGCGCCCTCGCGCTCCGCGCTGTTCGCGCGTCTGGTGCGTCGGCGTTCCGCGTCGTCCTGAGCCGTTGTGCTCCGCGTTGTTCCGCGCGTCTGGTGCGTCGGCGTTCCGCGTCGTCCTGAGCCCTCGCGCTCCGCGCTGTTCCGCGGCTCGCCGCTGCCCCGTGCCCCGTCCATCGCCGCGCCGCGCCGTCCGCCCTCCATCCCGCCGGGCCTCCGGCGCCGTCGGCGCCGCCCGCACCGCTCGCGCCGTCCGCACCGTCGGCGCGGCTCGCCGCTGCCCCGTGCCCCGTCCATCGCCGCGCCGTGCCGCGCCCTCCGTCCCGCCGGGCCGCCGGCGCCTCCCGCGCCGCCCGCAGCGCGGCTCGCGCCTCCGATGCCGCCCGCGCCTCCGGCGCGGCCCGCACCGCCCCCGCTCCGTTCCCCGGTGTCCCTTCTGGGCCCTGCCCCCGCCAGGGGGCTTATGCTGCTCTCCCGGTGGGCCGTTAGCTCAATTGGCAGAGCAGCGGACTTTTAATCCGTTGGTTGTGGGTTCGAGTCCCACACGGCCTACGAGCGCACCGGGGGCGGCAAGATCGACTCGCCGGCCGCCCCCGGTGCGGGCAGATTGGGAGCGTGCGGACGGGAACGCCCTGGTGGGCGGGTGGCGGGGCGTGGTACCCCTGGTTGCCCCTCGTGCTGCTCGTCGTCGGCACCGTGGCGGACCTCCTGACCCCGCCGCACCTGACCCTCACCCCGCTGTACGTGGCGGCCCCGATGCTGGCCGCCCCGGTGCTCTCGCTGCGGCTGACCGCGCTCTACGGCGTGCTGGCCACCGCCTCCGTCGGTATCCAGATGCTGGCGCGCGAGCCCAGCGTCGGCGAGGCGATCGTCAAGGTGACGACCGTCGCCACCATCTCCGCCCTCGCGGTGGTCGTCAACCGCATCGTGGCCCGCCGCGACCGGCGTCTCGCCTCGGCCAGGGAGGTCGCCGAGGCCGTGCAGCGGGCCGTGGTGCCGGAGCCGCCCGACCGGGCCGGGACGCTGCGGGTCGCCACCCGCTACCAGGCGGCGCAGCGCGACACGCTGATCGGCGGCGACCTCTACGCGGTGCGCGAGACGCCGTTCGGGGTGCGGCTGCTGGTGGGGGACGTGCGTGGCAAGGGCCTCGCCGCCACCGAGGCGGTCGCCGTCATCCTCGGTGCCTTCCGCGAGGTGGCCGACCGCGAGCCGGAGCTGGCCGAGGTCGCCGCCTACCTGGAGGCCGCGCTGGTGCGGGAGCGCGAGCAGCGGGCCCCGCTCGACCCGGTGGAGGGCTTCACCACCGCCGTGCTGGCCGAGGTGCCGAGGGAGCGGCCGGTCACGGTGCGGATCCTCAACCGGGGCCATCCGCAGCCCGTGCTGCTCACCCCGGACGGGGACGCGTGCTACCTGGAGTCCGAGCCGGCGCTGCCGCTCGGCCTCGGCGACCTGCTGCCCGCGCCCGCGGGCTCGGTGCGCAGCACGCCGTTCCCGCCCGGCTCGCACCTGCTGCTGTACACGGACGGGGTGAGCGAGGCCAGGGACGAGCACGGGGTCTTCTTCGACCCGGTCGAGGACCTGAACGGCCGCTCGTTCCCCGGCCCCGCGGTGCTGCTCGACCGGGTGGTGGCGGACGTGGTGAAGCACAGCACCCGGCTCAACGACGACATGGCGCTGCTCGCCCTGCACCACCCGGAGCCGCGCGGGACGCCTGGGGATCACGGTGCGTGAGTGAAAGGCACCGCTCCGCATAACAATTGACGAAACGTCAGGATGCGATTTGGAGCACAGTGGCATGAGAAACGGCTGGCTTTTCGCCCGTTTTGGGGACCTTGGCGCCTAAGGTCCCCGCCCCGCTCCGCATTTATTCCCGGGGGCTCTTGGAAATCCGGGCCCGGGTCTATTAACGTTCGATAACGCAGCGCGGTCGTCACCGCCGTCGCAAGAGACGGCACCGTGCTCTGTCGCCGAATCCGGCACGTGCACAACAACTGCACCAAAGGAACCGGGGAACCACTACTTGGGGTGAATCGGACAGTCGAGGGCAGAGCCCTGGCCCTTCGACCGACCGTAGGAGACCTTCCTGCTCCGAACCCGTCAGCTAACCCGGTAGGCGAAGGAAGGAAAGGAGAGCGCCTGCAGTGGCGTCGAATCGCTATGCCTCCGTTGCCTCCGGGACCTCCGTCGCGGACCGGCACCCGGACGACGACTCCGGAGCCCCGTACGGCACTTACGGCACCTACGACCTGATCGACGCCCAGCCCTCCCAGGGCGCCTTCGGCGCCTACGGCGAGTTCGACCCGAGTCGCGCCTACGACCCCACCGCCACCGGTGAGTTCGCCGCCGTCCGCGACGACAGGGACGGTGGCTGGTTCGGCGACTCCCCGACCGCGCACACCCCGGCCGGCCCGGTCGACGACACGACCGAGGCCGGCTTCGCCGCGTACGGCACCGAGGTCTACGGCCCCGAGCCCGTCGGCGGCGAGCCCTGGAACCCCAGCGAGGAGACGCTGGCCCCGGTCCGCGGCCGGCACCGGGTCTCCCGCCAGCGCGGCGGCACCATGGCCCGCAGCCGCGCCGTGCTCGGCGTCGGCGTCATCGCCGCCGTCGGCGCGGGCGGCATGGCCACCGCCAACGAGGGCGGCGCCTCCGTGCCCGGCGTGGACGCCGCGACCGACACCATGAGCAACATCCCGGTGGTCGGCGGCTTCCTCGCGAGCGAGGAGGAAGCGGCCCCCACCGCGAGCCCGTTCACCACCGCGGGCATGAGCGAGGACGCCGGCGAGGCGCTGCGGGCCCGCATCCTCCAGCAGGCCGACTTCCAGGAGGCCAACGCCGCCGCGCAGGCCAGGACCGCCGCCATCCAGGCCGCCGAGGTCCAGGCCGCGGACGCCGCGGCCGAGCTCGCCGAGCAGCAGCGGATCGCCGAGGAGGAGCGGCAGCGCGAGCTCGAGGAGGAGCGGCAGCGCCAGGAGGAGGAGCGCCGGCTCGCCGAGCTGCGCGCCAGCTACACCATCCCGGTGAAGAACTTCCGCCTCACCGCCAGCTACGGCCAGAGCGGCTCGATGTGGAGCTCCGGCTCCCACACAGGGCTGGACTTCGCCGCCCCGACCGGCACCCCGGTCAGCAACATCCACACGGGCACCGTCGTCGAGGCCGCCTGGGCCGGCTCCTACGGCTACCGCGTCATCATCGAGCAGGAGGACGGCACCGAGGTCTGGTACAACCACCTGTCCTCGATGAGCGTCAGCGCGGGCCAGGCGGTCAACACGGGCGACCAGATCGGTCTCGTCGGCGCCACCGGCAACGTCACCGGCGCCCACCTCCACCTCGAGGTCCGCCCCGGCGGCGGCGACCCGATCGACCCGCTCGCCTGGCTCCGCTCCATGGGCCAGTCGATCTGAGCCTCCCCGGTCATGCGGCCTACGCTGGCCGCATGACCACCTCTACTCCCCGCGTCGTGGGCGACCTCCGCGTCTCCCCCCTCTGCCTCGGCGGCAACGTCTTCGGCTGGACGGCGGACGAGACCGAATCGTTCGCCGTCCTCGACGCCTACGCCGAGGCCGGCGGCAACTTCCTCGACACCGCCGACTCCTACACCGCCTGGATCGAGGGCAACAGCGGCGGCGAGTCCGAGACCATCATCGGCCGCTGGCTGGCCAGCCGCGGCAACCGCGACGCGATCGTCGTCGCCACCAAGGTGGGCGCCCACCCGGACTTCAAGGGCCTGGCCGCGCCCACCATCAAGCGCGCCGCCGAGGCGTCACTGCGCCGCCTGGGCACCGACCACATCGACCTCTACTACACCCACTTCGACGACGAGTCGGTCGAGGTCTCCGAGATCGTCACCGCCCTCGACGACCTCGTCCGGGAGGGCAAGGTCCGCGAGATCGGCGCCTCCAACATCTCCCCGGCCCGCCTCGAAGCCTCCCTCGACTTCTCGCACCGCGAGAACAAGGCCCGCTACGTGGCGATCCAGCCGCACTACAACCTGGTCTCCCGCGACACCTACGAGGGCGACCTGGCCGCCGTCGCCGCCCGCCACGGCCTGGCCGCCATGCCCTACTTCGCCCTCGCCGCCGGCTTCCTCACCGGCAAGTACCGCCCCGACACCGACGTCGCCTCCGCCCGTGCCGGCCGCGCCGCCGAGTACCTGGCCACCGACCGCGGCCGCCGCGTCCTCGCCGCCCTCGACGAGGTGGCCGCCGCGCACTCCGCGGAGGTCCCCACCGTCGCCCTGGCCTGGCTCGCCGCCCAGCCCACCGTCGCCGCCCCCATCGCCAGCGCGCGCACCCTCTCCCAACTCCCGGCGCTCCTCGCCCTCGCCGACCTCACCCTCACCGACGCGGAGGTCACCAAGCTGACGGAGGCGTCCGAGGCGTGAACCGCCTCACCCTCCACGTCGCCGCCGTCGACCACCGGGTGGAGCTCCGCCCGCTGGTCGACGGCGCCGACCTGCTCGCCACTGCCTTCCCCGACGGACCGGGCATGGACCCCCGCCACCTCCCCACCCTGGCGGCCACCGCGGAGCCGCACGAGGCCCGCCTCGCCGAGGCCGAGTGCATGGAGATCTGCTGCGGCGCCCTCTACGTCACCATCACCCGCACTCCGACCGAGGTCCGCTGGCACGGCTGGCGCGACCCGGATCGCCCCGGCCTCTCCCTCCCCACCCTGCGCTTCCTCGCCACCCACTACGACGCCGAACTCGCCCGCGCGGTGGGCGACTTCTCCTGGGAGTGGCCGGCCCGCACCATAGCCCGCCACCTCGAACCCGCCCTCCGCGACGCCACCGCCTGGCTGACCCGCTGGGAGTGCGACACCCCCACCCTCGCCACTTCCCCGGCCACCCCCACCCAACTCGACCTCCTCTTCTTCCACCGCCCCACCGGCCACGCCGGCGCGCCCTGGCTCCAGTTCCGCCGCGCCCTCCCCTTGGCCGCGCCGGAGACGCTGTACGCCGACCTCACCACCACCGACCCCCGCGCCGGCGCCGAAGTCGTCGGCGGCTCGGCGGAGTTCGCCGAGCGGCTCGGCTACCCCTGGCTGTGGTGACGGGCGTCCCAGTGGATGGACCGATCTCAGCCGCGTAAACCGACAACGGGCCTCGCCGAAACCAGACTCCGGGGCACCGACCACCAGCAGGGTGCCCGTGCGCAACCACGAACCGGCCGACTACCACTGCCCGTTCTGCCACCTCGCCCCGGACCGGGAACCCGACGTGGTCTACCGCGACAAGCGGGTCTTCGCACTCATCTGCCCCCGCTGGTGGCCACGGAACGCAGGCCACCTGCTGATCATCCCCGTCGCTCACCACGAGAACCTCTACGACCTCCCCGCCGACCGCCGCGCCTACGCGGAGTAGCTGCGCGCCGAACTCACCGCCTAGGTGTATTGATCACGAGCGTTGTTGACACTCGTGATCAATACACCTAGCCGGCGGGCACGTATGGCGAGCTTCGACGCGGGGCGGACACAGCGCTGGTGGTCGAAGAGTTGGCCGATGGCCATGCGGTCGAACGGGTCGTGGTGATTGCTACCTTCGACGTCCGTAGGCCACTCGTCGGAGAACTCGGAGAAACGGGGAAACTCCTCATGCATGATGCCCGCGCCCTGCTGGAGATGGGGGAAGAGGCGGTTCGGCGGCTCGCGCGTCGTGGGTTCGCGTTGGATCCCTCCGCGGTGGAGGGGCTGTTGGCCCGCCGCAACGGGGCCATCCGGGCGGCGGACGAGCTGCGGGCCGAGGGCAAGCGGGTGGCGGCCGAGGTGCAGCAGGGGGCGAGGCGCGGGGAGGACGTCTCGAAGGCGAAGGAGCGGGCCCGGGAGATCAAGGAGCGGGTCCGGGAGGTGGAGGTTGAGCAGGAGGCGGCGGCGGAGGAGCTGCGGACGCTGCTGCTCGGGATTCCCAACCTGCCGGACGACCGGGTGCCCGACGGGGACACGGAGGAGTTCGCGGTCGAGGTCCGGCGGGTGGGGGAGCCGCCGGTGTTCTCGTTCGCGCCGAAGGACCACGTGGACCTCGGGGAGGCGGCCGGCATCCTGGACTTCGGCCGGGCCACCAAGCTGTCGGGGCCGCGCTTCGCCGTCTCGCGTGGTACCGGGGCCGCGTTGGAGCGGGCGCTCGGGGCGTTCTTCCTGGATCTGCACACCCGCCGGCACGGCTACGTGGAGCACGCGGTGCCGCTCCTGGTCACGCGGCGGACGATGACCGGTACGGGGCAGCTGCCGAAGTTCGAGGAGGACCTGTTCAGGACCGGCGTCGGTGACCGGGAGCTGTTCCTGGTCCCGACAGCCGAGGTGCCGCTGACCAACCTCTATGCCGACGAGATCATCCCGCCCGCCGAACTGCCGGTCGCGCTCACGGCGTTGACGCCGTGCTTCCGCTCGGAGGCCGGCTCCTACGGCCGCGACACCCGGGGGCTGATCCGGCAACACCAGTTCTCCAAGGTGGAGATGGTGCGGATCTGCGACCCCGAGCACGCGGACGAGGAGTTGGAGCGGATGCTCGGCCACGCCGAGGCCTGCCTGAGGGAACTCGGCCTCCCCTACCGGGTGATCGTCCTCCCGGCCGGCGACACCGGGTTCTCCGCCCAGTTCACCTACGACATCGAGGTCTGGTTCCCGAGCCAGGACACCTACCGCGAGATCTCGTCGGTGTCGAACTTCGGCACCTTCCAGGCGCGGCGCGCCAACATTCGCACCCGGGGCGCCGACGGGAAGCCCAGGCCGGTGGTCACGCTCAACGGCTCGGGCCTCCCGGTCGGCCGCACCCTGGCCGCGCTGCTGGAGAACGGGCAGCGGGCGGACGGTTCGATCGCGCTGCCCGAAGCGCTCGCGCCCTACCTGGGCTTCCGGGAGATCGCGGCGGACGGCACGCCGATCAGGGACTAACGCCGGTTCGGATAGGTGGCCGTCACCTCGACCTCCACCAGCCAGCCGGGGACGGCGAGCGAGGCGACCTCCATGGTGGCGCGGGCCGGGCGCGCGTCGTTGACCACGAGCGGCGGCTCGGGGGCCGAGGTGCCCATCGGGACGGGGATCACCTCCTCGGTCGCCAGGTCGACGTTGGCGAAGTACTGGCGGTAGGCCCGGTTCCAGCCGGCGTAGTCCGCGGTGGCCGCGCCGGGCGGCGCCATCAGGTAGCACTTCATCGTGACGACGTCCTCCGGGCGCAGGCCGGCCGCCGCCAGGTTGTCCACGATGTTGCGCAGCACGACCAGGGCCTGCGCCTCGGTGACCGTGACGCCCTGCGCGCCCTCGGTGAGGGACGGGTCGGTGTAGCGCTCGGGGGAGCCGGCGGGCGCCGACGGGTTGAGGGCGGTGGGGCCGAGGCCGCTGCTGGCGTAGGTGGCGACCTGGCCGCCCATGGCGACGCCGTTGGATATGGCCGGGTTGGTGTTGCCCTCGGGCAGCATGACCCGCACCTGGGTGGGGCGCGGCTGCCACCAGCCGTTCGCCTCGGCGAGGGTGGCGCCGCCGAGCACCAGGAGGCCGGTGGCGGTGAGCGCGGTCAGTTTCCGCGGGATCGCGATGGTCATGCGGACAGCACCCTCTCGTGGATCTCGGTGACGACCTTGCGGGCCGAGGTGAACGCGCCGTGCTGCCAGGCGATGGCGTGGCTGAGCCAGTCGCCGGCGAAGTAGACGTGCCCGGCGGGCTGGTTGAGCAGCCGGTACTCGGGTCCTGTCTGGGACGGCCAGCCGACCCAGCCGGCCTCGATGAACGGCGTGCGGTGCCAGGCCACGCTGAACGAACGGGCCAGCTCCGAGCGGTACTTCTCGCCGTGTACGCGGACGCCCCGGTCGAGGGCGCGCGCCAGCCGCTCCTCGTGCGGCAGCCGGCTGTAGGCGAGGGCGTTGTCGCCGAAGTTGTAGTAGCCGACGACGGTGCCGCGCCGGCCGTGGAAGCCGTGGGAGGGGTACCAGATGGTGGAGATGTCGAGGTCGGTGTTGGTGATGCCGCCGTAGACGTGCTCGTCCGACTCCCACCAGCGGCGCCGGTACTCCAGGCCGATCTTGCCGACCGGGGTCGGCGTGGCGTACCGGAGCGCCGCGGTCACGTCCGCGCCGAGGTTGTGCCGGACGCGGGCCATGACCATGGGCGGGATGGCGGCGACCACGAAGTCCGCGGTCTCGGTGCGCACCCGGCCCCGGCCGTCCCGCCAGGTCACCTCGGCGCCGTCGGCGCGGTCGGTGACGGCGGTGACCTCGGCGCCGTAGCTGACGCGGCGGCGGCCTATCGCCTCGGCGAGGGCGCGCGGTATCGCGTCCATGCCGCCGACCGGCTGGAACATGAGCATGGCCTGGTCGTAGCCGAACTCGAAGGAGAAGCGGGTGCCGATGCCGCTGGAGATCACGTCGGACATGGCCGGCACCGAGCCGAGCACGGTGCCCGCCTCGAGACCGGCGCCGGGCTCCACGGAGTAGCCGCGGCGGCTGCCGCCGGTGTAGGACCAGCCGTCGGCGCGGCCGCCGATGGCGCCGAAGTTCCGCAGGAAGGCGAGGAGTCGCTCCTTGTCGTCGGCGGTGAGTTCGGCGTCGAGCGCGCCCTGGTCGGTGGCCTTGGCGAGGAGTTCGGAGACGTAGCCGTAGACGTCGGCCTTGGCGGTGCGCCAGCGCACCGACTGCCCGGCCAGGGCGCCGGGGACGTTCGCGTGGTGGATGTAGGCGTTGGCGTTCTGGTTGGTGAACACCTGGAGCTCTACGCCGAGTTCGCGGCAGTAGTCGAGCGAGACGTGGGACTGCGGGAGCCGGGCGGGCCCGGCGTTCAGGTACTCGCCGTCGGAGAAGGTGGCGCGCTGGGTGCGGCCGTCGAGGTCGGTCTCGGTCGTGCCGCCGCGCACGGTCCAGTTGCGGCCGCCGGGGCGGTCCTTGGCCTCCAGGATGTGACAGTCGTACCCGGCCTTGCCCAACTCGTAGGCGGTGGCAAGGCCGGCGACGCCGGCGCCGAGGATCAGGACCTTCTTCGCGGCGCGGCCGGAGAGCGTGAAGTCGCCGGGCGACGGCGGGCGGTACGCCTCCGCGCGGGCGTCGGGGACGGGGGCGAGCCCGAGGGCGCCCATGGTGGAGTAGAGCACTCCGGCGCCGCCGGCGACGCCGACGGATCTCAGGAAGTCGCGGCGCGAAGCTGCCACTGCCATGTTGCCTCCTTTGGGGCGCGACGCGCGGCGAGCGGGCGCCCGGAGGCCAGGGCCGTGGCCGTGGCGGTGGGCGGGGGACCGGCCGGAGTCGCGGTGGTGCGTGAACGATCAGGCCGTACCGGGGTGATACGGACGTGACCGGCGTGCCCCACGAGGTTCCGTCAGCGCTGTTTCGGTCGAATGCCGGAGGCGTATCCGTGTTGCGCCGTGTTGCCTACCGAGAAGTACCGTGAACCGAACTGTTCACGCGCGAGATGTTGCGCGGGGATGACCGTTTCCGTTCGTCTTGTGACCGTTCGGTTCTGACGAGGTGTCGGCACGGCTGAGGAGGGTCAGGTCGGCACTGGTCGCGATGGCGAGGGTACGGCCCGAGGGGGAGAAGCCCGCGGTGCGCAGGGTGGCGTGGGTGGCGTGGTGGATGTGCCACCAGCAGCCGCCGGCCGGGCCGTGGCAGAGGCCGCCGTCCGTGGAGAGCAGCACGCGCTGGTGCGGCCAGTCCGGGCTGACGACGTCCAGGGTCCAGCCGTCGGCCGTGGTGGCGTGCAGCCCGCCGCCGTAGAGGCCCGCTATGCGGACCTGGAGGCCGGCGAGCGGGCCGAGCCCGGGGCAGGTGAGGAAGGGACCCGTGGGGTCGCAGACATCCGGGTCCGGGTCCCGGTCCCGGGCCAGCACGGTGCCGGTGGCGCCGTCCAGCACGCCGTGCCCGTCCTGCGAGACGATCATGACCAGGTCCCGGCCGGTCACCGGGTCGGCGGCGAAGCCGATGCCGAGCAGCCCGCCGATGCGGACGGCGGGACCGGGACGGAAGACCGGCCGCCAGGGAGCCGGCGCCGGGGCGACCGGCGCGGCCAGGAAACGCTCCCGGAGCTGCAGCTGGTGATCGGTGAACATCGCGCTCCATCCCAGCGGTGTGTGAGGGAGACGTTACGGTCCGTCGGTCCCCCGCGCCAGGGCCGTCCACGTCAAATCCGACCCCGGCCGTCAGCCGGACGTAAGCCGGCGACCGCTCACCGCAAACCGGCGTTCACCCGGGCGCCGCCTGGCTCGGCGACAGTCGGGGTATGAAGCTGAGGCTGCGGCCGGGAAGCGTCGCGCGGGCGGAGGACCTCCTCACCGCCTGCGTGCGGGAGTGCGCCGCGTACGTCGCCACCGGACCCGAGGACAGGAAGCTCGTCGCGGCCGTCGGCGCGCTGGTCGTGGAGCACGCCGCCCACGAGCCGTCGGCCAACCGCGCGTTCGACGCGCTGCTCACGGTGGGACGCCGGGCGCTGGACGCCGGCGAGGTGCGTCTCGCCCGCCGGGTCGCCGACTCGGCGGTGGCGCTGCGCAGCAGGTCAGGGGCAGCCTGGCGGCTGCGCGCCCGCGCGCTGGAAGCCGACGGCCGGGACCGCGAGGCGGCCGACGCCCATGAGCGGAGCCGCGCGCTGACCGGCGAGGCCGACCCGGAGCTGGTGACGCGCGGCGCGCGGACCATCGGCGTCGGCGACCTGCGCGGGCAGCTGGTGGGGCGCCGGGTGTGCGTGGTGGCCAACGGCGAAGGGCTCGCCGGCAGCGCCCTGGGCGGGGTGATCGACGGCTACGACGTGGTGGTGCGGGTGGACTCGTTCCAGACCGACGCCCCGTCCACCGGCGACCGCGTCGACGTGCACGCCGTCTCCTGCCGCAGCGGCGGCCCCGGCTGGCGGCGCCAGGCCCGCACCCGGCTGGTCTTCGGCGAGGAGCCGGCCCAGTGGCGGGAGGCGATCCGCCGCCGCCTGGTGCCGGGCGCGCAGGACTTCCTCGGCGACTGGTCGCTGAGCCGGCCGGTCCGCGACCCGGCGCTGATCGGCGAGTCGCGGTGGGCGGCCGAGGCCAGCACCGGCTTCGTCGTGGCGCGGCTCCTCGACCACCTCGACGTCTCCGCCCGGATCGACCTCGTCGGCTTCACCCTGCCGGGACAGCTGCGCGCCGAGGAACGCCAGTGGCTGCTGGCCCACGCCCGCGCCACGGACGGGCCTCGGGTGTCGCTGCGTTAGCGCTGCGCTGGCTGGGCGACGGTCTGGTGGCCCGGGTCGGAGGGGCTCGCGACGGACGTGGTGCCGAGGTGGTGGCGCGCCGGCGCGGCGCCGGCTACCGGGGAAGCGCCGCGCGCGTGCCACGCGATGGCCGCGCCCGGCCAGCGCGTGGTGGGCGCGGCCGCGCAGCCCTCAAGCCGGGACGCGGTACGCCGCACGCGCGCGGCAAGGCGGCCCCCCGCGGCGCCGCGCGTCGCCCGTGCATGGCCGATTCGTTCAAGAAACCGACCGCGGCGGCCCACTACCGTCGCCGCCATGAACAGCGCAGCCTGGGAATCCCGCCACCTCGGCGTCCGCGTCGGCCGACGCGCCGAGGACGTCTACGCCTACGCCTCGCAACCGGCCAACCTGCCCGAATGGGCCCACGGTCTCGGCGGCACCGGGACCGTCGAGCGGATCGAGGGACGCTGGGTGGCGACGTCCTCGCCCATGGGCCGGGTCGAGATCTCCTTCGCCCCGGACAACGACCTCGGCGTACTCGACCACGACGTCACGCTGCCCTCGGGCGAGACCGTCCACAACCCGGTCCGCGTGATCGCCGACGGCGCCGGGAGCGAGGTGGTGTTCACCCTTCGCCGGCGGCCCGGCATGAGCGACGCCGACTTCCGGCGGGACGCCGACACGGTCGCCGCCGACCTGAACCGGCTCAAGCGGATCGTGGAGTCGACCGGGGCGCCGCCTGCCCGGTGACCGGCCCGCTCAGGCCGCCCGCTCAGGCCGCCCGTTCGGCGGCCATGGCAGCCCTGGCCTCCTCCGCCGAGGCGACCGTCAGCGGGCCGGCCACGGCGCGCTGCCGCCACAGGCGGCCGAGCAGCGCCCGCTCCCTGGCGTGGAAGTCGAGCCCGGCCGCGCCCCGGTCGGCGCGCTCGCGCAGCAGCGCCAGCGTGGTGGCCGCCGCCTGGTACTCGGCGACGGCGCGGACACCCGCGGGACCGTACCGGCGGCGGGCCAGCCGGCGGGAGGCGGCGCGCGCGCCGAGCGAGCCGAGGGCGGCCGGCTCCTCGGGCGACAGCCAGCCGGCGCTCGCGTACACCGGCAACGTGCGCCGCACGAGGCGCAGCTGGCGGTCCCTGGCGGTGCTGGCCAGCCAGCACAGGGCGGCGAAGACCGGCACCATCACCAGCGCGTAGACCGCGGCGAAGCCGAGGAACGGCAGCGAGGTCGACGCGTTCCACACCGAGTGCAGCAGCATCGCGGCCGCGAGCCCGAGCAGCGGCAGCCCGAACCGCGGGGCGCGCCGGTCGGGCGCCAGCATCGCCGCGAAGCCGAAGCCGATGCCGGTCAGCGCGGTGAACACGGGGTGCGCGAACGGCGCCAGCACGATCCGCACCACGAACGTCACCACGGTCGCCGAGTCGAGCGCCGTCTCGGGGCCCCACTCCAGGTCCTGGTCGAAGGCGCTGCCCAGGTAGAGGATGTTCTCGGTGAACGCGAAGCCGGCCGCGCTCATGCCGGCGGTCACCAGGCCGGCCAGCACGCCGTTGAACGCCTCGGGCCGGTGCAGGAAGACGAGTAACACCGCGATCGCCTTGACCGTCTCCTCCACCACCGGCGCGATCACCGTCATCTCCAGGGTGTCCGCGTGTGACGGCGCCAGGGTGGCCGAGGAGCCGGTGAGCACCCGCACCAGCAGCCCGTTGGCGAACAGCGCGATGAGGGTGGCCACGCAGGCGCCCCAGCCGAAGGCGAACGCCAGCGTGCGCGGCGGCTTGGGCAGCACCGCGTCGATCCACCGGAAGGTGAGCACCAGCAGCGGCAGCGGCAGCAACGCGAGGGCGAAGCCGACCCCGAACCCGGCCCAGCCGGTCTCGCGCCCCACGAGCACCGCCGCGACCACGCCGCAGACGGCCAGCGGCCCCACGATGCCGGCCAGCGGGCGCAGACGGGGAGCACGGTCGCGTGGGGGGAGCGCAGGGGGCACCCCCTGACTGTACGTCCTGGCGCCGACACGCCAACAGGCCATTCGCCGGCCGGAGTCGGACGTCATCCGGCCGCCATCCGGCCGCCAGGCGGTCGCCGGACCGGCGTCAGTCCGCGTCAGTCCGGGCGGCGGAAGAGGAGGTCCCGCACCACGTGGCCCTTGGCCAGCCCCTGCCGCTCGAACCTGGTCAGCGGCCGCCCGCCCGCCCGGTCCGGCGCGAAGCCGCCGGACGACACGGCGTTGACGAGGGACGGGCTGGCGGACAACACCTCCAGCATCCGCTCGGCGTACGGCTCCCAGTCGGTGGCGCAGTGCAGCAGGCCGCCGGGGCGCAGCCGGGACGCGGCCAGCTCGACGAACTCCGGCTGGACGATGCGGCGCTTGTGGTGCCGCTTCTTGGGCCAGGGGTCGGGGAAGAAGACGCGGATCCCGGCCAGGGCGCCCGGGGCGATCATCTCGCGCAGCAGGATGATCGCGTCGCCGTTGGCCACCCGGACGTTGGTCAGCCCCTCGCGCTCGGCGAGCCGCAGCAGGTTGCCCTGGCCGGGAGTGTGCACGTCGACGGCCAGGATCCCGATCCCCGGGTCGGCGGCGGCCATCTCCACGGTCGCCTCGCCCATCCCGAAGCCGATCTCCAGCACCACGGGCAGGCCGCCGAAGAGCGCCGCGAGGTCGAGCCCGGCGTCCCCGTCGACCTCCACCCCCCAACGCCGCCACAGCCGCAGCAGGGCCTCGCGCTGCGCCGGGGTGACCCGGCTGCGGCGCGGCTGGAAGCTCCGGATCCGGCGCTCGTGCCGATCCCCCGCCGGATCGGCGGCCGGCCCGCCGCCGGAGGGAAACATCTTTGAGGAGTGCTTGTCGATCACAGTACGCCCGATTTTAGTGGGCTCGCCCGGCCGCCGGTTTCGCCGGCGGTGGATACCGGCGGCCGGCCGCCTGACGCCGGCCAGCGCTGGCGCCGGGGGCCGCCTCGCTGGGCGTCAATCCGCGTCGACCGGCTCCGGCACGGTGGAACGGCTCGCGCCCGGAGGGCCGGGCCGGGTGCGGGCGGGGCGGTGCGCGGCGGCGTACCGGCCGGCCGCACCCGGCCGGCGCTCACCGGCCGGCTACGCCGGCCAGCGCCGGCAGTGTCCGGTCGGCGATTTCCTGGCCGATCGGGAGGCACGCGGTGGCGGCGGGGGAGGGCGCGTTGAGCACGTGCACGGTGTGCGGGCGCTCGATGATGTGGAAGTCGTCGACGAGGCCGCCGTCCGGCCGCACCGCCTGGGCGCGGACGCCCGCCGGCGCCGGGAGCAGGTCGTCCTCCTCGATGCCCGGCAGCAGTCGCCGCACCGCCGCCGTGAAGGCCCGCTTGGAGAGCGAGCGGAGAAGCTCGCCCGCGCCGGCCCGCCAGTGGCGGGCGGCCATCCGCCACAGCCCCGGGTAGGCCAGCGCGTCCGCCAGCTCGGCCGGCCGGACCACGCCCCAGTCGTATCCCTCGCGGGCCAGCGCCAGCACCGCGTTGGGCCCGATGTGCACCTCGCCGTCCAGGCCGACCGTCAGGTGGACGCCGAGGAACGGGAACGCCGGGTCAGGCACCGGGTAGACCAGGCCCCGCACCAGGTGGGCCCGTTCGGGACGCAGCCGGTGGAACTCGCCGCGGAACGGCACGATCCGCAGCCCCGGGTCGTCGCCGGCCAGCCGGGCGATCCGGTCGCTGTGCAGGCCGGCGCAGTTCACCAGGGCACGGGCACGCAGCACCTCGCCGCGCGCCGTGCGGATCGCGACGCCGAGCCCGGGGCGCCGGTCGATCGCGACGACCTCGGCGCCCCGCCGCACGTCGACCAGCTCCGCCAACCGCCGTGCCACCGCGCCGAAGTCGCACTGCCCGGTGGTCAACACCCGCAGCGCCGCGACCCCGTGCACGCCCGGCTCGTACTCGGCCATCTGCGCCTGGCCCAACTCCCGCACCGGCACGCCGTTGCGCCTGGCCCGCTGGGCCAGCTCGTGCAGTCGCGGCAGCTCCGCCGGCGAGGTGGCGACGATCAGCTTGCCGGGCACCGCGTGTGGGATGCCGTGCTCGGCGCAGAACTTCTTCAACTCCGCCGCGCCCCGCACCGCGAGCCGCGCCTTGAGCGAGCCGGGGCGGTAGTAGACGCCGCTGTGGATCACCCCGCTGTTGCGGCCGCTCTGGTGCGTGGCGAGCCGCGGCTCCTTCTCCAGCACGGTGACGACGAGACCCGGCCGCGCGGCGCGCAGCGCGTGGGCGGTGGCGAGGCCGACGATGCCGCCCCCGACCACCACCACGTCACAGTCGTACGCCACCCCTCGCAGAGCCCGTGCCGCTGTCATGTGCGACATCATGCCGGAGCCGTGAGCAGCGGGCGCGCCAACTCCTGCAACTCCTTGACCGAGGGCTCGTGCTGGTAGGGGGCGAGACGGCTGAGCAGGTCCCGGACGTAGTCCGTGGTGCGCGCCGACGAGATGCGCCCCGCGACCTCCACGGCCCGGGCGCCGGCCGCGCAGGCCGCGTCCAGGTTGCCGGACTCCAGCTCGGCGACGGCCCCCACCACCAGGCGCAGGCCGTGCGAGCGGACGAACTCCTCGGTGGGCTCGGAGAGCGCCTGTTCGGTGAAGCGCCGCACCTGTCCCGGCACCTTGAGGTCGATGTAGCACTCGGCGGCGTCGGCGGCGAGCCGGTCGTAGGTGTAGAAGTCCAACCAGCTGGGATCGCCGTCCCCGTCGCGCGAGCGTTCGAGCCAGCCCTCGGCGGCCGACAGCGCCAGGCCACAGCCCGCCGCGTCCTTCGCCTTGGCCAGGGCCCGCGCCTCGACCGTGTGGAAGAAGCTCATGGTGCGGGCGGTGGCCAGCGAGCGGTTGCGCTCCAGGGCCGCCTGCGCCAGGTCGACGCCCTCCTCGGCGAAGCCGCGGTAGGTGGCCTGGAGCGACATCGACGCCAGCACGTAGCCGCCGAGCGGCACGTCCGCCGCGGCCCTGGCGAGCCGTAGCGCCTGGATGTAGTAGCGCTGGGCGGCCTCCTGCTGGCCGGTGTCGAACGCCATCCAGCCGGCGAGCCTGGTGAGTTCCGCGGTGGCGCGGAACAGGGACCGGCCCACGTCGTCGCTGTAGCTGCCGAGCAGCAGCGGCGCGGCGTCGGTGCGCAGACACTCCGGCACCATCGAGGAACGCCAGTCCCCGCCACCGTACTTGGAGTCCCAGCGTCTGGCCTCCTCGGCGGCCTCGCGGAGCTTGGACACGTCGGAGTGACCGACCCGCCCGAAGGTGCCCTCCTGGGGTGCCGGCGCCTCCCTGGCGACCGAGGCGTCCGCCGGGCTGATCAGCCAGCGCGAGACGGGCGTGGCGTAGGCGGTGACGGCGAACGAGCCGGCGAGGGACTGCCAGATGCCCTTGCCTGGCGTGACGTCGAGCCGGTACAGCTCGGTGGCGGACTCGACGGCGCTCGGCACGTCCCGTGGGAAGGCGAGACCCACCTCGGGCGCCGGATCGGTGTCCGCGAGGCCGATCTCGTGTAACGGCACCGGACGCCCCAGCTTGCTGCTGATGGCGGCGGCTATCAGATGGGGGGCTGAGCCCTGTGGCACCATGCCTTTGGTCACCCAGCGGGCGACGGACGTCTTGTCATATCGCAGCGTCAATCCCCGTTGGGCCCCGAGATCGTTGACCCTGCGGGCTAGACCCGCGTTGCTGATTCCCGCAAGAGCGAGAACTGCCCCTAGCTTCTCGTTCGGCCCGCGTGGCTCCCTGGACATGCGCGTACCCCTGACACACCAACGGCAGCCCCACGACCAGCGCGGGGCCTTTCCGTGCCTCCGCCAACCCAGCGTAGTTCGGTGCCTGCTGACCGTTAAGGGGGTGGATCCCGGATGGCGGATTTGTGACCGTACGCGCGTACGAGCGCTGACGCGCCAGTGGATTGTGCTCCGGGCATGTGGCCGTGCGCCCGGGTGTGCGCTCTGGGCAGTGCGGGGGGTCGGCGCTTCGATGTGTACCGCGTGGGTCGGCCCGCTGCCTCGAGGGCAGCACCTTGAAGGCGCAAGCGGGCCGGGGGAAGCCGCCGTCTCATTCCCCGCGGACGGCGGTCTGGTCCGGGAGGCGGACAGCGTCTCCCGGACCACAACATCTCCTGCCCAGGGGCGATCGCCTCATGAGCCGTTCCCCAGCCAGAGTTTGGCCAATAATCGTCGGTTGGCGACCGGTCGGCTGACCGGTCCGCGATCGGCCCCCGATCGGCCTCCGGCTCCCGGGCCGCCGGCCGCACCGGGCGTCGTCGCACGCCCCTTCGACAACCGGCGGATGTGATCAGGTGGTTCGCCATGTGCCGCGTCACATGGGGCGAACCACCGCCCCGGCATGCCCCGTTCCCGCCGGCCGCATGGCAGCATGGGCTCAACGACGGCGCGGTTTTTCAGTGTTCTTCCGTGGGGGAGGCGGCGATGCGGTGGTTGGTCGGGTGGTGTGGGGCGTCCGCCAGCGCTGCCCGTGACATCCAACCGCTGGGCGCGCAACTGCTGTGGGAGGGGCCCGACCCCCTCTGGGCGGTCGGCGACTGGCGCGCCGACGAGATCCGCCTGGTGTACGCCGACGGCGACACCCACCTCGCCGTCTTCGGCTACTGCGGCGCGGACGACGCCACCCTGCGCCGCTCCCTCGTCTCCGCGCGCGCCGGCGCACTCCGCCAGCTCACCACCTGGCCCGGCAGCTACACCGCCATCGCCCGGTTCGGCCGCCGCACCGTCATCCCGGCCGACCTCGCCGGCACCCGCCCCGTCTTCCACGCCGACTGGGCCGGCGGCTCCGCCTACGCCACCGCCGCCCTGCCGCTGGCCGACCTCACCGAGGCCCAGCTGGACGTCGCCCACCTCGCCGCGCTGCTCGCCGCCCCCGAGGCGCCGGAGGCGCTCGGCACCGGCACCCCCTACCGGGGCGTGCACCGGGTGCCGCAGGGGCACGCGCTGATGCTGCGCGAGGGCGGCAGCCACGACGTCGTCGGCTACGAGCCCACCGCGCCGCTGGTCGTCGCCGCGCCCCCGGTCGAGCGGGAGGCCGCCGTCTCCGGCGTCCGGGACGCGCTCGTCGAGGCCGTCCGCACCCGGCTCGCGGCACCCCGACACACGCCGGCGCGCGACGCGGGCCCGGTGCCCGGCATGGGCCCGGCCGACCGGCGCGCCGCGCGCTTCGGCCCCGAGCCCGCGCCGGGGGTCGGCGCCGACCTCTCGGGCGGCAGCGCCTCGGCGACCCTCGCGCTGCTCGCCGCCGGACTGCCGGGGATGCCCGGCACGGTCTTCGGCACCGGCGCCACCCAGGCCGGCGAGCGGCTGCTGGCCGTCACCTTCAACGACCTCACCGCGGGCGGCGGCGGCCCCGGCGGCATCGCGCGCGCCGCCGAACTCGAGCGGGCCCGCGCCATCGCCGAGAACCCCCGGCTGCACCACGTGGTGGTGGCGGCCGGCGACGAGGCCCTGCCCTACGCCGACCTGGAGAACGGGCCGCTCACCGACGAGCCGGGACCGGCCCTGATCACCGCCGCCCGGCACCGCCACCGGCTGTCCGCCGGCAGCGCCGACCACCTCGTCGGGCACGGCGCCCGGCAGGTCCTCGACGCACACCCGGCCCGCCTCGCCGACCTGCTGCTCGACCGCAGACGCCGCCACCTGCTGCGCCCGGCGACCGCGCTGGCCAAGGCCAGCGGCGGGGGCGGCCGCGCGATGCTGGTGCCGTTCACCCTCTACCGGGCGGCGCGGCGACTGGCCCGCACCCCCTATCCGGAGGGCCTCTCCTCGGCGGCGCTGGCGCTGCGCAACACCATCGAGGGCCCGGACGGCGACGCGCCGGACGCCGACGGCGCGCTCGGCGCCTCGCTGGCCGCGCTCGCCTGGTGCCGCCCGGGCCCGGCGGCGCGCTGGCTGACCGGTGAGGCGCTGGCCGAAGTATCGATTCGTCTCGAAGCCGCGGCCGCGCGGCCACGCTCGGCCTCCGCCAGCTCGCGCCCCGGCGAGCAGCGGGCGCGCGCCGTGCTGGCCAGACACGCCGCGGACCACCGGGTCTTCGAGCAGGCCGCCGAGGTCAGACACCAGCGACTGCACGCCCCCTTCTACGACAACCAGGTGGTGCGGGCCTGCCAGGCGTTGCCCGAGAGCCTGCGGGTGCAGCCGGGGGCGCGTGCGGACGTGCTGCGCGCCGTGCTGGAGGGCGCGGGCGTTCGCGAACTGCCGCCCGGCTGGGGCGCCACCACCCACGCCTCGCACACCGAATCCGTGCGAGCGGGACTTCGCGCCAACATCGGCGAGTTGGTGAACCTCTTCGACGCGCCCCTGCTCGCCGACGCGGGCCTGATCGAGGCCCGCGTCGTCCGCAAGGCGCTGCGCGCCGCCGCCCAGGGCGAGCGCCTCCCACTCGACGGCCTCGCCGAACTCGTCTCCACGGAGGTCTGGCTCCGCCGCCTCCTCACCCGCCGCGGCTCCTGCTGGACCGCCGAAGGCAACCACGACCCCCGCGCCGTCACCAGCGGCGTCACGCTCTGACGCGGCGACGCGAGGCGCTGGCGCGCGGCAGCGCCGTGACGCGGCCACTACGGCCCGCGAAGCCGGCCCGGCCGGCTTCGCCGGCTCGGTTCACTCGTTCCAGGTATCGCCGGCCGGCACACCCGGCGGGCCCACCGTCCAGGCGCCCCGGGCCTGCGGCCCGGCGCACGGCGTGTGCGGTTCGGGCGGCGCAACCGATCGGCCCTTCGGGCCTGCGGCCCGGGGCGTGACCCGTGCCGTCCGGGCCCCCACACCGATTGGCCCGGGGGCCCGGGCGGGCCCGCCGCCCGGCGCGCAGCCGTGACGGCCGAGCGCGGCCTCCTCCGGCCTGCGGCCCAGCGCGGCCGCGCCGACTAGGTACCGCAACCGATCGGCCCTTCGGGCCGGCGGCCCGGCACCGTGGCCCGTGCCGGCCGCGGTGCCGCACCGATTGGCTCGGCGGGCCCGCCGCCCGGCCTGTGCTGTCCAGGTGCCGTGGGGAACCGGCCCTTCGAGCCGGTAGGCCGGCAGGCCTACTCGCAGGTGATCTCGGAGTCGGCCCAGTCGGCCACGGTGGTGGCGCCGAGCCAGCCCTCGCCGTGGACGTCGAGGCGGAGGGTCTCCACGCCGGTCAGCGGCACGCTCATCCGCACCGCCTCGTCGCCGCCCGACACCACGTCGGACTCCCAGAGCATCCGGTCGTCCCCGTAGACGCTGAACACCGCCGCGCCGAGGCCCCCCGCCAGGTCGTCGACACCCACCAGCGCCTGGTACGTGACGCAGGCCAGGTTCAGGTCGATCGTCACCGAGGACCAGGCACCCACGGTGATCCCGTGCTCGTACGTCCGGCCGCCGATCGTCAGGCCGTCCCGCTGCCAGACGGGGCTGCTCCCCAGCAGCCGGACGGTCGGCGTCGTGTCGTCGCCGGAGACGTCGAACGCCAGGTGTCGCAGCTCGAACGGCTCCAACGGCTCGGGCGCCGGTGGGGGAGGCGCCGGTTCGGGCGTGGGCGAGGGGGACGGCTCGGGGGAGGGCGGCGGCGGTGGTGGCACCGGCTCGGGCGAGGGGGGTGGGGACGGGGATGGGGACGGGGACGGCTCGGGCGTCGGTTCGGGCAGCGGCAGCGGCTCTGGTTCGGCCACCGGCTCGGAAGTCGGCTCGGGGCGCGGCTCCGGCTCGGCCGGCGCCGCGTCGTCCGGCGCCGCCGCCTCCGGCGGGTCCTCCCCTTCGGAGCCCAGCAGCGCCATCGCCAGCACCGCCGCCACCGCCGAGACCACCACGCCCGACGCGATCCCGGCCTTCACCGGCGCGCCGAGACCCTCCGCCGCCGCGCCGCCCCCGGCCCCGCCGGCCGCGGCCGCCGAGCCGGCGGTCGCTCCGGCGCCGGCCGCGCCGAGCCACAGGGCGGCCCCCTTGAGCGAGGAGTCGGCCGCGAACCAGCCGATGACGGCGATCGGCAGCACCGCGCGGATGTGCGCGTTGACGTCCCGCACCTCGGACGCGGCCACCGCGCACCGCGCGCACTCCTCCAGGTGCTTCCGCAGCCCCCGCTCGGCCCGTGTCCGCAGGCCGCCCCTGGCGTAGGCGCCGAGCCGGTCGGCGAACCGCGCGCAGTCCCCGCCGTCCGTCAACGCCCGACTCACGTGCGCCTGGAGGTACGCCTGCTTGAGGCCCTCCCTGGCCCGGTGCGCGAGCACCGCCGTCGCGTTGGGCGTGAGACCGAGCAGCGGCGCCACGTCGCGCGGCGACGCGTCCTCGACGGCGGTGTGCCACAGCACCGTCTGCCAGCGCTCGGGCAGGCTGCGGAACGCCCGCACCGCCATGGACTCCTCCGCCTGGCGCATGGCCCGCACGTCCGCGCCGGACTCGTGTGTGGCCGGGCCGCCCGCCTGGACCGCGGCGGCGGACACCGCGAACGCGGCGAAGTCCTCGACGAGCTGCTCCCGCTTCGCCGTGCGCGCCCAGTCCGCCGCCACCCGCCGCACCGAGGTGAGGAGATAGGCCCGCACCGCCGTGTCGGGGCCCGCGCCCCGCCGCACCGCCTGGAGGGTGGCGGCGAACACCTCGTTGGTCAGGTCGTCCGCGGTGTCCGTGTCCCGGCAGCAGGTGCGCGCGTACCGGCGCACGGCGTCCGCATGGCGCCGGTACAACTCGTCGTACGCCCCCGGATCACCCCGACGCATCCCGTCGACGAGCGCGAGATCGGCCGACGCCGACGACTCCGCCTCCAGACGCGGACGCTGCCGTGGAACCTTGGAATCGTCGTCCTGCCCCTCAACGACCATGCGGCGAGCCCTCGTACTTACATTGGCGTCAGCGACAGCGCTCAGGTTGCCACAGGAAACGCGCCACCCAGCCGGAGTCGCCCGAGAACCACTCGTCCGAGGGTCATCTCCCCAACACGCGCTCCGCCCGCAGCCCTTGGAGGAGTATCTCCAGCAGCCGCTCACCGGCCGCCGACTGCCGCGCCGGGTCCTCGATGCGCGGCGGCGTGGTGGCTATCACCAACATCAGGTCCGACACCGTCACATCGGCCCGCAGCTCCCCGGCCGCCCGTGTCCGCTCCACCAACTGCCCCACGGCCGAGAGCAACTCCACCGTGCCTGCGCTCCCCGGCCGCGCCGCCGACGCCCCGCGCTGGTGCGGCACCCGCTCCCCGGCGCCCGCCTCGGACCCGCCGGCCGGCGCCCCGCCCGCCGGCGCCGTGCTCGCCGGCGCCGTGCTCGCCGTCAACAACTCGGGCGGCAACAGCCGCCCCGCCCCGCCCGCCGCCGACCGCTGCACGAACCCCGCCAGCGCCCCCCACGGCTCCTCGTCCCCGGCCAGCGCCTCCCGCGCCCTGGCCGTCAACCGCTGCGTCTCCTCCTCCGCGATGTATCTGACGAGCGCCTCCTTGTTGGGGAACCGCCGGTACACCGTGCCGACGCCCACCCGCGCCCGGCGGGCCACCTCCTCCATCGGCGCCCCGTAACCCTGCTCGCCGAACACGTCCCGCGCCGCGCTCAGCACATGCCGCAGATTGCGCTGCGCGTCCACCCGCAACGGCGCCGGCTTCCCCTCGGAGCTCCCCGCCTCCGCCGCCTCAGATCCCTGCATAGGCATATCGATTTCCCCCGGTCCGAGGGACGGAGTGACCGCCCCTAACTGTGAGTACGAACATAGTTGAGGGCACTGACACTGAGAAGGAGCAAGTGACCCCAAGAGCTCCCAAGAGCCCCCTACAGCGCCAAGACGCCCCATAAGCCGAAGAAGCCATACAAACGCCACGGTCGAGTGGCCGCGGATCAGGCGCGCCCCACGCCTCCCCGGCCCCCGCCCGCCCTCGATCGGAGCACCACCCCGTACCAACCTGTGGACAAAAGCGCGCCCCCGGGTGCCTCATGGACGGGTGACGAAGCAACCCACGCACATCGTCGTGATCGGTGGGGGCTATGTCGGTCTCTACACCGCGCATCGCCTCCAGCGCAGGCTCCGGCGCGAGCTGAGACGCGGCGACGTCGTGATCACCATGGTCAGCCCCGAGCCGTACATGACCTACCAGCCCTTCCTTCCCGAAGCGGCCGCCGGCTCCATCTCGCCACGACACGTCGTCGTTCCCCTGCGCCGCGTCCTCGCCCGCTGCCGCTTTGTCCCAGGAGAGGCAGTCGCCGTCGACCCCACGCGCCGCACCGTCACCGTGCGCACGCTCGCGACGCGCGAGTCCGACGGAGAACCACTCCGATTGACCTACGACGAACTCGTCGTCGCCCCCGGTTCCATCTCGCGCACACTTCCCGTGCCGGGGCTCGCCGAGCACGGCATCGGCTTCAAGACCGTCGAGGAGGCCATCGGGCTGCGCAACCACGTCCTCGAACAGCTCGACATCGCCTCCTCCACCCGCGACTCCGCGGTCCGCGACGCCGCCCTCACCTTCGTCTTCGTCGGAGGCGGCTACGCGGGCGTCGAGGCCCTCGCCGAGCTGGAGGACATGGGACGTTACGCGAGCCGTTACTACCACAACATCCGACCGGAGGAGCAGAAGTGGATCCTGGTGGAGGCAACGGAGAAGATCCTTCCCGAGGTGGGTGAGCAGATGGGCGCCTACGCCCTGCGCGAGCTGCGCGGACGCAACATCGACGTGCGCCTCTCCACCCGCCTCGAGTCCTGCGCCGACCGCGTGGCCACCCTCAGCGACGGCAGCCGCCACCCCACCCGCACCCTGGTCTGGACCGCCGGCGCCAAGCCCAATCCGGTGCTCCGCGAGTTCGGCCTCCCCCTCGACGAACGCGGCCGCGTCCGCTGCGCCGCCACCCTCCGCGTCGAAGGGGTCGACCACGTCTGGGCCGCCGGCGACGCCGCCGCCGTCCCCGACCTGACCGCCGAGCCCGCCGACCCGGCCGCCCGCTGCTCGCCCAACGCCCAGCACGCCGTCCGCCAGGCACGCCGGCTCGCCGAGAACCTCGTCGCAGGGCTGCGCGGCCGACCCCTCACCGACTACCGTCACCGCTACGCCGGATCCGTCGCCTCGCTCGGCCTGCACAAGGGCGTCGCGCGGGTCTACGGAAGGAAGCTCCGGGGCTACCCCGCCTGGTTCGTCCACCGCGTCTACCACCTCAGTCGCGTCCCCACGATCAACCGGAAGGCTCGCGTCCTCGCCGAGTGGACCCTCGCCGGGCTGTTCAAACGTGAGATCGTCTCCCTCGGCTCCCTGGAACACCCGAGGGCCGAGTTCGAGCTCGCCGCGGGCACCGGACGCCACCCCGAGGACACCTGACCCGCCTCGCGCATGTGACCATGGGTGTGCTCCCGCTCAGCGCCCTGTAGAGATCGACACCGCACCGACACCAACGAACGCACACGCACACCACGGAACGCACAGAGCAGAACGAATCGGATCGGAACGCTGTGAATTTGACGCGCTGGGGTATCCGGCTGCCCGGAGCACAGCGGCGCCACGCCCCCACCGGAACCGAGCCCGGCTCCACCGGCGGCGTACCGGCCGCCCGCGGCGAGCAGCAGAGCACCGCCCCCCACGGCAGACCGGGGTACGCCGGCCACGGCGTCGACGCCCTCGCCGTCCACGAGCTGCTCGGCCAGGTGCCGGCCCCCGTGGCCGTCGTCCAGGGCGGCGACCACCGCGTCGCCTACGTCAACGAGGCATACGCCGCCCACTTCGGCCGCCGCACCCCCGGCGCGCCCGCCCGCGACTCCCTCACCGAGCTCGTCGAGCTCGGCCTGCTCCCCCTCATGGACCAGGTCAGGCGCAGCGGCACCCCGCGCACCCTCAAGTCACGCCGCGTCCCGGGACCGAGCCGCGACAGCTACTTCACCTTCACCTGCACCCCCGTCCAGCTCGCCACCCCCGAGGGGCCGGCCGCCCGCGGCGTGCTCGTCTTCGCCTCCGACGTCACCGACCAGGTCGTCTCGGCCGAGCGGCTGCGCGAGAGCGAGGCCCAGCAGCGCGCCGCCGCCGTCACCCTCCAACGCAGCCTCCTCCCGCAGGAGCTCGAGCAGCCGGACGACCTCCGCGTCGCCGCCACCTACCAGCCGGGCGGCATCGACGCGGCCGTCGGCGGCGACTGGTACGACGTGATCACCCTGGGCGCCGGCCGCACCGCCGTCGTGATCGGCGACGTCATGGGCCGGGGCATGCGCGCCGCGGCGATCATGGGGCAGCTGCGCACCGCCGTGCGCGCCTACGCGCGACTGGACCTCCCGCCGCACGAGGTGCTGCAACTCCTCGACGGACTGGCCGCCGACATCGACCCGAGCCAGATCGCCACCTGCGTCTACGCCGTCTACGACCCCAACGAGGGCACGCTCAGCTACGCCTCCGCCGGCCACCTGCCGATCCTCATCCAGGAGCCGGACGGCTCCATCACCCGGGTCACCGAGCCGACCGGGCCACCGCTCGGCACCGGCGGCTGGATCCACAGCTCGGGCACCGTCCCCTTCGGCCCCGGCGCCACCGCCGTCCTCTACACCGACGGCCTCGTCGAGCGCAGGGACGCCGACATCGACGAGGGGATCGACGCCCTGGAGCGCGCCCTGACGGGCACCGGCAGCGGCGGCGGCCCCGACATCATCTGCGGCCGGCTGCTCCGCGCCCTCGGCATCACCGAGGAACACGACGACGACGTGGCCGTCCTCGTCCTCGGCTGCCCCGAGCGGCACGGCGAGGAGGCCGACCTCTTCAGAGGCGCCGCCCTCGACCTGCTCGGCGGTGTCGAGGCGGCCCCGCGCGCCCGCGCCTTCGCCGACGGGGTGCTGGCCAGCTGGCGCTTCCCCGAGGAGCTCCGCGAACTGGGCGTGTTGGCGGCCAGCGAGCTGGTCGCCAACTCCCTCAAGCACGGCCGCGCCCCGATGGGCCTGCGGCTGCGCCGCACCGACCGCCGGCTGATCGTCGAGGTGACGGACGGGGACGAGCACCTGCCGCGCCGCCAACAGGCCGCGCCCGCCGACGAGGCGGGGCGCGGGATCGCCGTGGTGGCGACGATCGCGGCCGAGTGGGGCGCCCGCCGACTGCCCGAGGGCGGCAAGGCGGTGTGGGCCGAGTTCGCGCTCCCCGAGGCGAGTTGACCTCAAGTTGACGCCGTTGAGGTGAGGGCGTAACGTTGCCCAAGCGCTCGTAAAGGGCGCAATCCACTTCTTTGAACGCTCTGCCCGCGAGGGTCTGTTTTGGGTTGCCTGAAACAGCTTCTCCGGGGCCGGATTTGGAATCCGGCGGGAGATGGTTCTAAAGTAGTGAACACCGAAGGGAAGCCCGGAGGGGCCCGAAAGG
>NZ_JBHXFJ010000029.1:0-92088 GCF_042722465.1 Streptomyces sp. NPDC127098 | reverse complement strand
GCGGCGGCCTGTGGCCGCCGACGCGGCGGCTGCCGCGGCGGCGGGTGGGCGGCCCCGGCGGAGTCGGCGTGGTGGGGGCGCGGCCCGGCGCCCCGCGAGGATCTGGCGATCGAGCCAACGCGCGGCTCGTTCCCATGGACTCCCCGAGTCCGACCCGGAACCCTTTCCGCCGGTGACGCCGGAGAGGGGGGCGAGGGGAGCCTGGCCCCTGGCCCGGTGCCGCGTGCCGCGGCGCCGGGTCGGGGCCGGGTACTTCCGGGCCCAGCCGCCGTCCCTGGCGAGCCAGAGTCGGATCTCGGCACCGCCGAGCACCGAGCGGCCGATCCGCAGGTCGCCGCCGGTGGACTCGGCGAGGCGGCTGGCGATGTCGAGGCCGAGTCCGGTGGAGCCGGGGCCGCCGTCGCCCTCGCCGCGCCGGAGTGCGGCCTCCGGGTCGGCAATGCCCGGGCCGGCGTCGGAGACCAGCACGATGACGGCGTCCGCGGCGCCGCCCGCGCGGTACATGTCGACGGCGAACGCGGTGCCCTCGGGCGTGTGCCGGAACACGTTGCCGAGCATCGCGTCGAGCGCCGCCGCCAGGTCGGCCCTGGCCACCGGCACGGGGACGGGTTCCTCGACGCCGGCGACCCTGACCTCGCGGCCCTCGTCCTCCGCGAGCGCGGACCAGAACTCCATCCGGTCCATGATCACCTCGGCCGCGTCGGTGACCTCGCGCGGCCGGCCGTCGGGAACGGCGTCGCGGTGGGCGCGCGCGGTGCGGATGATCTGGTCGACCTCGCCCTCCAGTTGCTCGACCGCGTGCCTGGTCTGCTCGGCCGCGTCGCCGTCGCCGAGCGAGGCGGCGTTGAGCCGCAGCACGGTGAGCGGGGTGCGCAGCCGGTGCGAGAGGTCGGCGGCCAACTCGCGTTCGGCGGCGAGGAGTCCGGCGACCCGGTCGGCCATGGAATTGAACGAGGAGGCGGCGGTGCGTAGTTCGCCGGGGCCGTCCTCGGGCACCGGGACCCGCACGCCGAGCCGGCCCTCGCCGAGTTCGCGGCTGGCCTCGGCGAGTTGCTCGATGGACATCACGGTGCGGCGGGCCAGCCGGTCGGCGATGGCGGCGGAGCAGACGACGAGGGCGAGGCCGACGCCGGCCAGGACGAGCCAGGCGACGGTGACGCCCTCGGCGAGTTGCCCGATGGGCACGAAGACCTCGATGAGCGCGGTGCGTCCGCCGGCGAGTGGGATCGGTTGGACGAGCGCCACGCCGCCGACGACGTCGACCCGCTCGACCGCGCCGGACTCGGCGACGGAGTGCAGGAGTTCGGGGAGCGCCCGGTGACGGCCCAGGGTGTCGAGCGGTTCGCCGTCGCGGCCCGGCAGGTCGATCGAGATCCGGCCCTGGGCGCCAGCCTCGGTCTCGGCGACCGCGCGCTCCAACTCGTCGACGTCGCGGGCGGTCACGACGGCCGGCGCGAGCAGCGCGGCCTGTCGTTCGGCCGCCGAGATGGCCCGGTCGAAGGCGACGTCGCGGACCACCATGCCGAGTGGCACGCCGAAGGCGACCACCACCATGGCGGTGACGGCGAGGAACCGCCTGATCAGGGACCATCTCATGCCGGTGGCTCCAGTTTGACGCCCACCCCGCGCAGCGTGTGGAGGTAGCGCGGGCGGGCCGCCGTTTCGCCCAACTTGCGGCGCAGCCACGAGAGATGGACGTCGATGGTCTGGTCGTCGCCGTATGACTGGCGCCAGACCTGGGTGAGGAGTTCCTTGCGGCTGACGACGACGCCGGGGCGCTGGGCGAGGAAGGCCAACAGGTCGAACTCACGTCTCGTCAGGTCGAGTTGGGCACCGTCGAGTTGGGCGAGTCGGCGGAGCGGGTCGACGGCCAGGCCGCCGACCCGCAGGACGCCGTCGCCGCCGTTCCCGCCGCCCTGGCCGTTCTGGCCGCCGGCCCCGCCGCCGGCGCGGCGCAGCACCGCCGCCATCCGGGCCGAAAGGTGTTCCACGGAGAAGGGTTTGACGAGGTAGTCGTCGGCTCCGTCGTTGAGCAGCCGGACGATCTCGCCCTCGTCGTCGCGGGCGGTGGCGATGATGACGGGCACGTCGGTGACGCCGCGGAGCATCTTCAGCGCCTCACGGCCGTCCAGGTCGGGGAGGCCGAGGTCGAGGATCACCACGTCGAATCCGATCTGGGCGACCTCGCGCAGTGCCTGGAGTGCGGTGCCCACGCTTCGGACGCTGTGTCCCGCCTCGGTGAGATGCCGGATAAGGGCGGATCTCACAAACTGGTCGTCCTCCACAACAAGCACATGCGCCATGCGCGGCACCGTACGCCATTAGAGTGACGCCGATGCACCGGTTTCTGGTCCGCGTTGGGAAGGCCGCCGCCTGGGTGATTTCGACCGGGGCGGCGGTGGGTGTGGCGTGGCTCGGCGTGCACGCGGTGCTGGGCGCGGCCAGCGAACCGCCGCGCGCCGTACAGGTTTCCGAGGATGTCTCCGACGGTCCGCCGGAAGCCTCGTCGACACGCCGTCCGCGACCGCCGGACGACCACGAATCGTCGGAATCCTCCATGGAATCCGGTACGTCCGGCATCGAGACGGTCAGCACAACGGGCGGAGAGGTCGTTCTGCTGATCGGTCCGGACTCGGCCGAGCTCGTGTCGGCCGTCCCCAAGCCCGGCTGGGAGGTCAGAACGCGAGAGCAGGAGGGCCTCATTCGCGTGATCTTCACAGATGAGGAGGGGCGCCAGGCATCCGTGACGGTGTTGTGCGCCTGGCGCGACGCGCCTCCGGAAATCCAGACGTATCGGGGCTGAACACCCGTCCACGCGCGGCCGACAACGGCTGAAAGTCGCCTACTCGAAGGATCCGTCGGGCGGCGGAGGCGACGCGACGGCTGTGGCGTCGGTCACGGTGGGGGCGCCACCCGTGAAGTCGACGAGCTCGCGGCCCGCGAGCAGTCTGGCCGGCTGCGGGTCCCCGGCGCAGCGGCGAGTCAACTCGGGGCCGGGCAACGGAACTTCGGCGGCGAACAACACCCCGTTGCCGAACCTCCGCCCGCGCAGCACGGCGGGCTCGACGGCGAGGCAGACGGCGGCGAAGCGGTCGAGGGCCGTCGCGGTCTGGGCGCGGAGGTGGGCGAGCGGCGGGCCGTCGGTGACGTTGGCCGCGTACCAGCCGTCCGGGCGCAGCACCCGGCGAACGTGGTCGAGGAACTCGGCGCTGGCGCAGTGCGCCGGGGTGCGGGCGCCCTGGAAGACGTCGGCGATGACGAGGTCGGCCCAGTCCTCGGGGAGCCGGTCGAGCAGGGCGCGGGCGTCGACGGCGCGGACCCTGACCCTGGCCCCGTCGGGGAGCGGGAGTTCCCGGCGCACGAGGGCGGTGAGCGCGGCGTCGGGCTCGGCGACCTGCTGGTTCGAACGCGGCCTGGTGACGGCCGTGTAGCGGGCGAGGGTGAGGCCGCCGCCACCGAGGTGCAGGACGTCGATCGGCCGACCGGGGGGCGCGACGAGGTCGATGGCGTGGCCGATGCGCCGCTGGTACTCGAAGACGAGCCGGGTGGGCTCGTCGAGGTCGACGTGCGACTGCGGGGCGCCGTCGAGCAGCACATGCCAACCGCGCGGCCGGTCCACGTCGGGCACGAGCTCGGCGAGCCCGCCGCCCACGTCCTCACTCACCACCGGCCGCCCCCCGGCACGCCGCGATCTTCTCTTCACCATGCGGACAGTCTGCGACGCCTTGGCCGCGCGGACCTCGCCGCCCCGCCAGGCGCTGGCCGCGCGGGCCCGGGCGACGGCACGAGCCGCCACGCCCGGGCGGCACTGCGGGTGCGCTGCGCGCGGCCAGGCGCTGTGCGGCCTCTGGCCGCAGCCGCACAAGCCGCGTGGCTGGCCGCCGGCCGGCATGGCCGCGGCGCCAATCGCCGGGCGCGGGGCCCTCGGAGGTGCGCCGGGGTCCGCGTCGGCCGCCCGACGTGATCGCGCCCCCGCGCCGCCAGGCGCTGACCGCGCGGGCGTAGGCGGCCTCCGGCCGCCACGTCCAGCGCGCCGCAGGTGCGCGGCGCGCGGCGAGTGCGCTGCGCGCCGCGCCTGGCCGCCGCACAAGCCGCGTGGCTGGCCGCCGGCCGGCATGGCCGCGGCGCCAATCGCCGGGCGCGGGGCCCTCGGAGGTGCGCACCGCCGGAATTAGGAGCCGACCGTGCAGACCGGCGGCGATGGGTCAGTGTGGTGGTCGTGGGGAGCCGGGGGTCGGCAGGTGCGGGCGGCAGCGGTCGACGACCGCGAGCATGGTGACGGCTTCGCTCAGGGCGGCGCGGAGGCGGTCGGGTTCGGTGGCCTGGCGGACGGCGTGGTCCGGCGGGACGAGCCAGCGGGTGCCGGTGACGGGCGGGGAGCCGCGGCGGGCGCCGGCGTAGGTCTGGGTGCACGCGCTGCCCGGCAGGTCCCAGCGCTCGGCGGTGCCCGGCGGCACGATGAAGCCGAGCGTGTCACCGGTGCGGTCGTGCAGCACGGGTCCGATGCCATGGCGCAGGCGCAGCAGATCGACGGCTTCGAGGCCCTCGCGCGCCGGCACGGTGACCAGATCGCAGGGGGCCGCCTCACCGGTGTCCGCCATGGGGATTCCTCTCCTCGCGCTTCCTCGGTCGGTCGCGGTGTACAACGGCCGTAGCGCGTCAACGGCTACGGCCTGGCACCGCTGAAATGGTTGGCAGTTCATGGCAGATCACGGGTGAGATATCCGGTTTGTAGAGAAACCTGCTGTAGTGACACCACACCAGCGGGTACGGTCTCGCGCATGGCGACGTCACCATCCGCGTCCCGCCCGGCCGGCCCCAACCGGCTTTTCCGGGAGCTGCGGGGGCAGTTGTCCCCCGGCGAGTTCGCGGCGGCCGTGCGGCGCGCGGCGCGTGAGATCGGCGAACGGGTCTCCTGTGACGCCCGGTACGTCGGGCGGGTGGAAGCGGGCGAGATCCGCTGCCCTAACTACGCGTACGAACGGGTATTCCTTCATATGTTCCCCGGCCGCTCGCTGGCCGATCTGGGCTTCGAATCCCGCGAGACGGTCCGTGGCCGGCGAGTGGGCGCAGGGCCTGACTCCGGCTCCACCGGCCCGCGCCCGCGCTCCCCATACCCCGCGCACCCCACCCCGATCACCGACGACCCGGAGGAGGGCGACGTGCTGCGTCGCGCGTTCATGACCGGCGGTCCCGCCGCCGTGGCGAGCCTGACCACCCCGCTGTCCCCCCTGTCCGCCGGCACCGCGGCGGCCGCCGGCGGCGGCCGTCCCGGTGAGCGCGAGGCGGCCTGGGTGCACCGGAAGGTCACCGAGATCCGGCTGCTCGACGACAGACACGGCGCCGACACGCTCTTCCGGGTGGCGGGGGAAGCCCTGCGCTCGGCCTACCAGTTGGTGGACACCGGCGCCCGCCGGGCCGCCGTCAACGACCGGTTGCAGTCGGGCGCCGGCGAACTGGCCATCTCGGTGGGTTGGTTGGCCCATGACTCGGGCCGGCTCGCCGACGCGCGCTCGTACTACGCGGAGGCCCTGGCCACCGCCCGGGTGGGCGGCGACGCGGCGCTGGAGGCGCACGCGTTCTGCAACACCGCCTTCCTCGCCAGGGACGCGGACTGCCCGCGCGAGGCGGTGCGCGCCGCGCAGGCCGGGCAGCAGGCGGCCAGGGCGCTCGGCCTGCCGCACCTGACCGCGCTGCTCGCGCTGCGCGAGGCCGGCGGCTGGGCGGCACTCGGCGACCGGGGCGGCGCCGAGGCGGCGCTCTCCCGGGCGGTGGCCGCCTTCGAGCGCGGCCACGGCTCGGCGGAGGCGGCGCCGGAGTGGATGTCGTTCTTCGGCGACGCCGAGTTCGCCAGCCAGCGGGCGGGCTGCTGGGCGGCGCTCGGCAGGTGGGAGCGGGCCGCCGCGGCCTCCTCCGAGGCCGTGACGGCGGCGCTGCGCACGCCGCACTTCGCGCGCAACATCGCGCTGTACTCGGTGGAGCACGCCGAGCACCTGGCGTCCGGGGACCGGCCCGAGGAGGCCGCCGCGCACGCCGGGCGCGCGGTCGACCTGCTCGGCCAGGTCAGGTCGGGGCGGATCAGGACGATGCTCGACGCGCTGGCGGCGCGGCTGCGGCCGGCCCGCCACGACTCGACGGTGGCCGACTTCCTCGACCGCCGCGCCGAGTGGGCGGCCGGCTGAGCGCGCCACGGTCGGGGCCACGGGCGCGTCAGGCGCCGACCGGCTCCCGCGGCGCGCCGCTCTCGTCCCCGGTCAGCCTGATCGGCTCGATCCTGCCCATGACCAGCAGGTAGTTGAGCGCGCCGACCAGGGCGATGCCGCCGATCACGAAGAGCGGGACGACGAACGAACCGGTGGCGTCCACCAGCGCGCCGATCGCGATGGGCGAGAGGATGCCGGCGAAGTTGGACGCGAAGTTCTGCAGGCCGCCGATGGAGCCCACATGCCGGGAGCTGGGCGCGACGTCACCGGGGAGCGACCAGATGCCGGTGCCGGCGACGGTCAGGCTGCCGTAGGCGAGGGAGAGGAGCGCCAGGGCCATCCACGCCTCCGGGACCAGCGCCGCGAACATGATCACCGAGCCGCCGACGAGCCCCCCGACGATCACCGTCTTGCGCACCCGCGTGACGGAGACGCCGCGGCGGATCGCCCGGTCGGCGAGGAGCCCGCCGGTCCATCCCGAGAACACGGCGAAGATGCCGGGTACCGCCCCGAAGAAGCCCAGCTCCAGCAGGTCGAAGCCGCGCTCGTCGACCAGGTAGGACGGGAAGAACGTGATGAAGAAGTAGATGACGGAGTTGAGGCAGAAGAACCCGAACATCATGCTGAGGACGGTGCGGTAGCGGAAGAGGGAGCGCCACGGGATCCGCCGCGCGTCCTCCGGGTCGGTCTCGGCGGTGCGGGCGCCGCCGGCCTCCAGGTACGCGACCTCGGCGGCGTTGGCCCGCGGGTGCTGGCGGGGGTCGCGGTAGATCCGCCACCACACCAGCGCCCAGACGACGCCGAGGGCGCCGATGACGACGAAGACGGCGTGCCAGCTGAACACGGCGATGATGGCGGTCACGATGGGCAGCGCGATGACGGCGCCGACGCGGCTTCCCGAGTCCCAGACGCTGGTGGCGAAGCCGCGCTCCTGGGTGGGGAACCAGGTGGCCGTGACCTTCGCCGCCGAGCTGGGGGCGGGGCTCTCGCCGGCGCCGAGCAGGAAGCGGACGGTCAGCAGCGACCAGAAGCCGCGGGCCAGCGAGGTGAGGGCGGTGAACACCGACCACCAGATCGCGGCCAGGGTGAAGGAGCGCCGGGGGCCGACCTTGTCGACGTACCAGCCGGCCGCCAGCTGGCAGGCGTCGTAGGCCCAGAAGAAGGCGGCGAACACCAGGCCCTCCTGGGTGGCGCTGAGCTCGAACTCCTCGCCCATGAACGGCAGGGCGACGCTGAGGCTGGCCCGGTCCAGGTAGTTGATGGAGAGACCGACGAAGGCGACCCAGATGATCAGCCAGCGCACCCGCGTGGCCCCGGCGGGCGGTCGCGTCGACCGCTGCTGTGTCTCTGTCATCGTCGACTCCTTCGTCATGGTGCAGGTAGTGCAGGTGGTGCCAGCTGGAGCCGAATCATCTGATGATTAGCGGCCAGACGCAACGGCTACCGCCGAGTAGTTACCGCATTCGGGGCACCTTCGTCTGACGTTTCCCATTCTCCAGACGCCAAGTCGTCTGACGAATACGCGGTAGGATAGGGGTTGTGACAAGCGGTAACCAGGCTCGATCGCAGACCGACGTGGTGGTCGACGGCATCAAGCGCATGATCATGGGCGGCGAGCTGGGCGCCGGCGCCCGACTGCCCGTCGAGAAGGACCTGGCGGCCCAGCTCGGGGTGTCCCGGAGCTCGCTGCGCGAGGGGGTGCGCGCGCTCACCGTGACGGGGGTGCTGGAGACCCGGCAGGGCGCCGGCACCTACGTCACCGCGCTCGACCCGCGGATCCTGATGAGCCCGATGACCTTCCTCGTCGACCTGCAGCGCCCGGAGAGCGTGGTCGAGTTGCAGTCCGTGCGCCGGGTGCTCGAGGTGGAGGCCGCGGGCCGCGCGGCGCTGCGCGTCACCGAGGCCGAGCTGGCCGCCGCCGAGGAGATCCTGGCCTCGATGGACGAGCTGCTCAGCGGCCCGGGCCGCGCCTCGCACGAGGCCGTCATGGAGGCGGACATCGCCTTCCACCGGGTGATCGCCGGCGCCTGCGGCAACGCGACGCTGGAGGCGCTGATCGAGGCCCTGGCCAGCCGGACGGTCCGGGCGCGGCTGTGGCGGGCGATCAACGAGGAGGGCACGGAGCTCGTCACCCACCGGGAACACCGGGCGATCCTGGCCGCGTTGCGGACCAGGGACCCGGACGCGTCCCGGCTGCGGATGGGCGTGCACCTGCTCGCGGTCGAGCAGTACCTCACCGCGAGCCTGGACCCCAGCGCAGGTCAGGTGCCGGAGGAGCCGGCGGCACCGGCCCAGTAGGCGCCCGTCGGGTAGGTGTGGGTGGCCACCGAGTCCGCGCGCATCTCCGCGCTGTACCCGGGGCGGCTCGGGAGGGCGTAGGCGCCGTTCTCGACGACGCAGGGGTCGACGAAGTGCTCGTGGAGGTGGTCGACGTACTCCGTCACCCGGTCCTCCAGCGTGCCGGACACGGCGACGTAGTCGAATATCGACAGGTGCTGCACGAGCTCGCACAGGCCGACGCCGCCGGCGTGCGGGCAGACCGGCACGCCGAACTTCCGCGCCATCAGATAGACGGCGAGGATCTCGTTGACGCTGGCCAGCCGCGCCGCGTCGAGCTGGCAGTAGTCGATCGCCCCGGCCTGGAACATCTGCTTGAACAGCACCCGGTTCATGCCGTGTTCGCCGGTCGCCACGCCGATCGGCGCGACGGCCCTGCGGACCGCGGCGTGGCCGAGGACGTCGTCGGGGCTGGTGGGCTCCTCGATCCACAGCGGCCTGAACTCGGCCAGCGCGCCCACCCACTCGATGGCCTGCGGCACGTCCCAGACCTGGTTCGCGTCGATCATCAGCTGGGCGTCGTCGCCGATGACCTCCCGGGCGATGCGCAGCCGGCGGATGTCGTCGGCGAGGTTGGCGCCGACCTTCAGCTTGACGTGCCGGTAGCCGGCGTCCACCGCCTCCTGGCAGAGCCGCCGCAGCTTGTCGTCCGAGTACCCGAGCCAGCCGGCGCTCGTGGTGTAGCAGGGGTAGCCGGTCTGGGCCAGCTCGGCGACGCGCTCCTCCCTGGTCGGCGCGAGCTCGGCCAGCAGGGCCACCGCCTCGTCCCTGGTCAACACGTCGGAGAGGTAGCTGAGGTCGGCGACGTCGACGAGTTCCTCCGGCGTCATGTCGACCAGCAGGCGCCACAGCGGCTTGCCCGCCACCCGCGCCGCGAGGTCCCACACGGCGTTCATCACGGCGGCCATCGCCAGGTGTTCGACGCCCTTCTCCGGGCCGAGCCAGCGCAGCTGCGAGTCGGACTTCAGGTGCCGGTAGACGCCGCCGAGGTCGGCGACGACCTCCTCGACGCTCATCCCGACCAGCGGCAGCCCCCGCTGCTCGGCGGCGAGCACGCAGACGTCGTTCCCACGGCCGATGGTGAAGGTGAACCCGTACCCGGAGAGCGCGGGGTCGTCGGTCCTGATGACGACGTAGGCGGCCGAGTAGTCGCCGTCCTTGTTCATGGCGTCGGAGCCGTCCTGGGTCAGGGACGTCGGGAACCGGACGTCGGTCGCCTGGACGCTGACGATGCGGGCCATCACTTCTCCACTCTGGGGGCATAACGGTGCGCCTCGCAGCATAGATCGGACGACTCACCGAGTACAGAGCGATCCCATCAGGCAATCCATGCGCAGAGACCGCAAACAATCCCCGCATTCATCTGATGTATCGGTCGGCTCCTCGTGTACGCTGCCCGCTGCACGGACCACCACGTACGCGAGGGGAGCCCATCCGGTGCTGACAGCCAACTACCTCGGGAACCGCGAGATCGGCATCCGCGAGACCGAGCCCGAGCCGCCAGGGCCCGGACAGGTGCGGATAGCCGTCGCCTACACCGGGATCTGCGGCACGGACCTGCACGTGCTGCACGGCAACATGGACGCCAGGGTGCGCGTGCCGGCCGTCATCGGACACGAGATGAGCGGGGTGGTCGCCGACCTGGGCGAGGGCGTCACCGGCTGGCGCGTCGGCGACCATGTCACGGTCATGCCGCTCGAGTGGGACGGCACCTGCCCCGCCTGCCTGGCCGGCGACGAACACGTCTGCCAGAACCTCACCTTCATCGGGCTCGACTCCCCCGGCGCCCTGCAACGGCTGTGGAACGTGCGCGCCGACCACCTCGTGGCCCTGCCACGGGAGTTGCGCCTCGACCACGCGGCGCTCACCGAGCCCGTCGCGGTGGCCGTGCACGACGTGCGCCGCGCCGAACTCGCCCCAGGCGACCGGGCCGTGGTCGTCGGCGGCGGCCCGATCGGGTCGCTGATCGCCCTGGTCGCGCGCCACGTCGGCGCCGAGGTGGTGGTCGTGGAGCCGGACGCCGGGCGGCGCGCGACCGTCGCCGGGCTCGGCCTCGAGGTGCTCGACCCGGGAACCACCGACCTGGTGGCCCGGGTCACCGAGTGGACCGGCGGCGCCGGCGCCGACGTCGTCTTCGAGGTCTCGGGCGCCGCCGCGGCCGTCCTCGGCGCCACGGAGCTCGTGAAGGTCCGCGGCACCCTCGTCGTCGTCGCCATCCACCCGGAACCCCGGCCGGTCAACCTGCAGCGGGTGTTCTGGCGCGAGCTCCGGATCCTCGGCGCCCGCGTCTACCGGCGCGCCGACTTCGAGCACGCCGTGGAGCTGCTCGCCACCGGCGTGATCCCGGCCGACCGGATCATCAGCCGTGTCGAGCCCATCACCGAGACCGCGCGGGCCTTCGCCACGCTGGAGGCCGGGCAGGCGATGAAGGTCCTCATCGACGTGGCCGCGACGGGAGCCCAGGCATGAGCGACACCACGCCCTTCGACCTCACAGGACAGACGGCCGTCGTCACCGGCGCCCGCCGCGGCATCGGCCTCGCCATGGCCGAGGCCCTGGCCCGGGCCGGCGCCGACATCGTCGGCGTCAGCGCCTCGATGGAGCCCGACGGCGGCGAGGTGGCGCGCCGTGTCGCCGCCGCCGGCCGCGCGTTCACCGGCCTGCGCGTCGACTTCGCCGACCGCGCGGCCGTCACCGAGCTCGCCGGGCGGCTGGCGGGGACGCGCGTCGACATCCTGGTCAACAACGCCGGCACCATCGAGCGCGCCCCCGCCGCCCACCATCCGCTCGAACTCTGGGACCACGTCATCGCGGTCAACCTCTCCAGCCAGTTCGCGCTGACCCAGGCCGTCGGCCGGTCGATGCTGGAGCGCGGCCGGGGGAAGGTCATCTTCACCGCCTCGCTGCTCAGCTTCCAGGGCGGCATCAACGTGCCCGGCTACACCGCCTCGAAGTCCGCGATCGCCGGCCTCACCAAGGCCCTGGCCAACGAGTGGGCCCCACACGGCGTCAACGTCAACGCCATCGCGCCCGGCTACATCGCCACCGACAACACCCGGGCGCTCCAGGACGACCCGGACCGCAGCCGGGCCATCCTCGACCGCATCCCCGCCGGCCGCTGGGGCGCGGCGGACGACCTCGGCGGCGCGGCCGTCTTCCTCGCCAGCCGCGCGTCCGACTACGTCTCAGGGGTCGTGCTGCCCGTCGACGGCGGCTGGCTCGGCCGCTGACCCGCTCCCGGCACCCGCCGGATCAGCCGCCGAGCTCCAGGTGGCCGGTGTCGTTCCAGCGCTCGATGGCCGGCTCGCCGTAGGCCCAGGACAGCGCACAGAGCGCGGCCGCGTCGAGGCGCAGCCGGGCCGCGAACCGCACGTCCTCGCCGAGCCAGCGGGCCGCGATGGCGCGCAGGACGTGGCCGTGCGCGAAGAGCACCGCGTCGCGCTCGGCCGCGCGCGCCCAGGCGACGACGGCGTCGGCGCGCGCCGAGAGCTCGGCCATCGTCTCGCCGCCGGTGACGTCGTCGCGCCAGATCACCCAGTCCCCGCCGCGCCGGGCGCGGATCTCCTCGGTGGTCAGGCCCTCCTGGTCGCCGTAGTCCCACTCACGCAGCGCGTCCCACTCGGTGACGCGGTCGCCGAACCCGGCCAGCTCGCACGTCTCCCGCGCGCGGGACAGCGGGCTGCTGCGCACCTCGGCGCCCGGCAGCCCGTGCCACGGCGCCTGGTGCAGCCGGGCGCCGAGCGCCTTCGCCTGGGCGCGACCCTCGTCGAGCAGCGGCACGTCGGTGTGGCCGGTGTGCCGGCCGGACACCGACCAGGCGGTTCTCCCGTGCCGGACCAACACGATGCGCGCTGCCATGACCGTCCTCTCCGTCTGTCTCTCCTGTCACTCATCATCCCGCACGCAACCGGGGAGGGCTCCCCAGGCGTCCTTCCCCCCGTGCCTCGGCTTACGGTGGTGTTCATCACAAGACCGTGAACCGCCGAGAACGTGAACCCGACATGAAGCCGACGCGAGTGGGGAGTCTGAGTCCGCATGCCCCGTGACCGGCCACGCTGGTGGACCGAGCTGCTGCTGATCGTGGTCGTCTACGGGGCCTACACCGTGGCCCGGCTGCTGGCCCGCGGCAACGTGGGTACCGCGGTCGACAACGGCCTGCGCATCCTCCGCATGGAGAACGCGCTGTGGCTGCACCCCGAGGTCCCGCTCAACGAGTTGTTCACGCAGGAGGCCTGGATCGGCGTCCCCTCGTCGTTCGCCTACGCCTCGCTGCACTACATCGTGACGCCGGCCATCCTGCTCTGGCTCTACCGCCGCCGGCCCCCGCACTACCGGCTGATGCGCACCTGGCTGCTGGTCTCCACGCTGCTCGGCCTGGTCGGTTTCACGCTGCTGCCCACCAGCCCGCCCCGGCTGCTGCCCGGGGACTACGGCTTCGTGGACAGCCTGGCGCAGTACGCGGCGTACGGCTGGTGGGCGGACGACGCCAGCGCGCCCAGCGGAATGGGCGACTTCACCAACCAGTACGCGGCGATGCCGAGCCTGCACGTCGGCTGGTCGCTGTGGTGCGGCGCGGCGCTGTGGCACTACGGCGCCCGCACCCCGCTGGTGCGCGCCCTGGCGGTGGGCTACCCGCTGATGACCACCATGGTGGTCATGGGCACGGCCAACCACTACTTCACCGACGCCGTGGCCGGCGCCGGCGTGATGGTGATCGGGCTGCTGCTCGCCCGCCCGCTGCTGCGTCTCGCGGACCACGTGAGGCGGCGGTTCGGCTGGTCGGACCCGGTGCCGGGCGCGGACCAGGCGACCCGGCCGGTCGGCGCCGAGGGCGTCATGCCGCCGCGGCCGCGGGACGGCAGGGCCGCCGAGTGGCTGCCAGAACACAGGCGGCTCGGCGGAACGTCACGGCACAATGGAGCGGCGCGGCGGGAGCAGTTGGCGCCGCCGTCCTGAGACCGGCCTCGGCCGGTCGGTCCGGCGAGGCCAGTCGAGGCCAGGCAAGTCCAGGTAAGGAGAGCGTCCGCATGTCCGATTCCGGCAAGGCGCCCGAGCCGCCGCGGTACCGGCGCCCGGCGGCGCTGTTCTTCGAGCCGCCCGCCGAGCAGCAGGACGAGGAACACTTCTTCGCGCTCGAGTCGATCACCGAGCCCGGCGAGCTGCTCGACCGGGCGACCGAGCTCGCGGTGGCCTTCCAGGCCGCCGCCGACCGCTCCGTGGAGTTCCAGGCGATCGCGGCCGCCCGGCTGGCCGATCCCGGGCGCTTCGACCGGCTGCCGGCGGCGGCCGTCGCGGAGCGCGCCGGGTGGACCGAGGACTACGCGGTCAAGATGATCGAGTTCGGTCGTGAGCTGCTGCGACGCCGTCCCGAGAGCTCTTCCTAACCGATTTTTGTTCCGTCGGATCGGGGTGCTAGAGTCTACGACGTCAGCAGGCGCCGCTAGCTCAGTTGGTTAGAGCAGCTGACTCTTAATCAGCGGGTCCGGGGTTCGAGTCCCTGGCGGCGCACCTGATGGGAGGCCCCCAGCAGCCGAGAGGTTGCTGGGGGCCTCTCCGCTTGTGGGTCACGCTTCCTGCGCTCACGGCACCCGGGAGCCCGACGGTTGGTCTCACCCGGCTGAGGACCCCGGCAGGTGTTCCGGGGTCCGGCGTCCTGCTCAGGCGGAGGCCCTCGAGGGCGGCTCGGGGCCCTGGGCGCGCAGTTGCTCGTTGATGCGCTGGGCCTCTTCGAGCTGGTCTTCGAGGATGATGATGCGGCAGGCGGCCTCTATGGGGGTGCCCCGGTCGACGAGTTCGCGGGCGCGGGCGGCGATGCGCAGCTGATAGCGCGAGTAGCGGCGGTGGCCGCCTTCGGAGCGCAACGGGGTGATCAGGCGGTGTTCGCCGAGGGTGCGGAGGAAGGCCGGGGTCGTGTCGAGCATTTCGGCGGCCCGCCCCATGGTGTAGGCGGGATAGTCGTCGTCATCGAGATTGTCGGCGGGGCGGGTACTGCGAGAGGGCATAGACCTCTTCTTTCGGGGACGCGTCGGGGGGCCCGGGCGCCATGCGGCGCCCGGGCCCCGAGCTTTCAACACCATCTACCGGCTCACTGGCCGGCCTTCTGTATCCGCGGGCACCGCCAGGGAGGGCGGGGCTGCGGGGATCGCGAATGCGTGACCGGGGACCACCTTCCAATCCGGGGCCTACGACACCCGGGCGGACTTCCTCCTCACCCGGGCGACCCTGATGGCGTTCTGCTCCTCACTTCGGTTACTCGGTAGCACTGCTGGTCACCGCGGGGACTGCTCGCGACCTTTCACGGCCGCGCCCCGCTTGACCTGCTCGCACGGCAGTTCATGTCTCCGTGCCCACTTCGACTTCTGGGTACGTCAAAAACAGTAACCCCACGGGCGGCCAATGTCTACTGTTGCCAGGACAGATTTTCTGCATCCCCAGCCCTCGGAGTCCTGTCCCCGACGCCAAGCATCGCGGAGGCCCTCTGGAGCGGGGTGGCGTCGTCGTCGGCGGGCGCCGGGGCGGGGGGCCGGCAGGTGAAGCCGAGGGCCCTCATGGCCCGGGTGACCTCGGCGGCACTGAAGTCCCGGCGGTCCTGTCGGGTGACGACCTCCCCCACCTGTTTGACCGGGTACTGGCGGCGGCCGATGATCACGGACTCACCGGTGACCGGCTCGGGCTTGACGCCCTTCATCGCTTCGAGCACCTGGCTCCTGGTCAGGTCGAACGGGAAGCGGGCGATGATGCAACGCATGAGACCTCACAGGGGGAAGAGTTTCTACGCGGCCGCGTCGAAGGCGGAGCGCCGCCTGGCGGTGCGGCGGGCCGGCTGAGCGGGACGGCCGCTCCGGGAGCGGGAGGCCGCGCCGCGCCGCGGGCGCTCGACCTCCGGTGCGGTGATGACGACCGGCACGCCGGAGGGGGCCCGCGCGCCGGTGATGCGGCTCAGCTCCGCGTCTCCGGGCCGGACCTGGGTGATCCGCGGGAGGATCCCGGCGTTCGACATGAGGTGCCTCATGCCACGGCGCTGGTCGGGGGTGACCAGGGTGACGACGCTGCCGGACTCGCCCGCCCGGGCCGTACGGCCGCCGCGGTGCAGGTAGTCCTTGTGGTCCGTCGGCGGGTCGACGTTGACGACCAGGTCGAGGCTGTCGACGTGAATACCGCGGGCGGCGACGTTCGTGGCGACGAGCACGGTGACGTGACCGGTCTTGAACTGCGCCAGCGTACGGTTGCGCTGCGGCTGCGACTTGCCGCCGTGCAGCGCGGCGGCCCGCACTCCGCTCCTGAGCAGGTCCCGGGTCAGCCGGTCGACCGCGCGCTTGGTGTCGAGGAACATGATCACGCGGCCGTCGCGGGCGGCGATCTGCGTCGTGGTGGCGTGCTTGTCGTCGCCGTGGACGTACAGCACGTGGTGCTCCATCGTCGTCACCGCGCCGGCCGAGGGGTCCACCGAGTGCACGACCGGGTCGGTCAGGTACCGGCGGACCAGCTGGTCGACGTTGCGGTCCAGGGTGGCGGAGAAGAGCATCCGCTGTCCCTCGGGGCGGACCTGGTCCAGCAGGGCGGTGACCTGGGGCATGAAGCCCATGTCGGTCATCTGGTCGGCCTCGTCCAGGACGGTGATGGCGACCTGGTCCAGCCGGCAGTCGCCACGCTCGACGAGATCCCTCAACCGTCCGGGAGTGGCGACGACGACCTCGGCGCCGCCACGCAGCGCGGTGGCCTGTCGCCCGATCGACATCCCGCCGACGACCGGAGCCAGCCGGAGCCCGACCGAGCGGGCGTACGGGGCGAGCGCGTCGGTGACCTGCTGGGCCAGTTCGCGCGTCGGGACGAGAACCAGGGCCAGCGGCCGCCGGGACTCGGCACGCTGCCCGGCGGTCCTGGCCAGCACGGCCAGACCGAACGCCAGCGTCTTGCCGGATCCGGTACGACCGCGGCCCAGGACGTCACGGCCGGCGAGCGTGTTGGGCAGCGTCGCGGCCTGGATCGGGAACGGGGCGCTCACCCCCTGGGCGCGGAGCGCGGTCAGCAGCTGTTCTGGCAGGTCGAGATCGGCGAAGGCCTCGACCGCGGGCAGCGCCGGGATCCGGGTGACGGGCAGGGCGAAGTCACCGTGCCCGGCGGTCCGGCCGCCGTGGCCACCCGAACGGCTCGCTCCGCCGCCGGGGCGTCCGGACCCACCGGAGCGGCGGCCCCGGTCGAAGCCGCCGTCCACACGGGTGCGCGAGCGGGCGGAATTACGTGTGCGGTTCATGAGGAACCTTCCTCGAGACGGCACGTGTCAAGGAATTACCGCAGAAGATGAGCAACACGGAGAATCGCGAGAACGAGCCAAAGCGAAACAAGAGACGAAAGAAAATCCGGCCGAGCACAGAAAGGCGATCGTCGGAAAACGCGCTGCGCGCGGAACCCGCGGTTTCCGGACCTGTCATATCCCATGGGCTGGGGCCCGCACCCCGAGGTGCGGGCCCCAGCTCACGTCGGGCGCGCGTCAGGCGAGAACGATGTTCTCGGCCGTCGGGCCCTTCTGGCCCTGCGCGATGCCGAAGTTCACCTTCTGACCCTCGACCAGTTCGCGGAAGCCCTGGGCGGCGATGTTCGAGTAGTGGGCGAAGACGTCGGCGCCGCCACCGTCCTGCTCGATGAAGCCGAAACCCTTTTCCGCGTTGAACCACTTCACGGTGCCGGATGCCATGTCAATCTCCTTCGGGGCAGTTCCCGGAGTCCACACCGCGTGGACCCCGCGTCGCCGCGATGATCGCCCCTCCGGAAAATGACCGGACATTCAAGACGCCACAACTGCAACTACAACTGACGGTAGCACGGCGGGAGTGGACCCGGCGGGTGACTAATCCCTCGCGGTCCGGTCGTATGAGGAACCCTGACCACACGTCGTTCTGAATTTCTCACTTCCCGGCTACAGATATGCGCTCGCCCCTGAGGAGGCGCCAGGAGGCCCGGCGCGATCACTCCCGCACGATCTTGATGTCCCAGCCTCCGGTGGCCGTGCGGGCGCCCACCTCGACGCGGAGGCCGAGCTCCGGGTCGTAGTAGCTCTCCCCGGTGCCGAGGGGGGCGTCGGCCAGCCGGGGGTGCACGGAGGCGGCGTGGCAGGCGCTGGTCTCGGGATGGCCGTCGAGCACCTCGACGGGCCCGTCGGCCGAGGCCACGTCGCTGCGCACCCGGTAGAGCAGCACGCCGTGGGTACAGGTGGTGGCGTCGTTGCCCAGGGGGGCGCGAGCCTCGGCCACCAGCGCCTCCTCGGCCCCCGTGCGGACGACGGCGAGTCGGGTGTCGGTGCCGGGCGACGAGCGGTCGAGGGGCGCGGCAAGCGGCTGCAGGGTGTGCCGGGTGGTGCCGGGGCCGCGCACGCAGTCGACCTGGTCGGCGTCGAGCCAGCCGAGCTTCCACTTGTGCCAGCCGAAGAGCTCGGGCGAGAGGCCGAACTGGCTGCCCATCAGGTCCCAGTCGCCGACGTGGGTGTCCCAGTCGCCGTAGCCGTCCTCGGGGCGGTTGTAGAGGTCCGGCAGGTCGAAGACGTGGCCGGTCTCGTGGGCCAGCACGTTGCGGTCGGGCGGGCGCCGTTCGAAGACGGTCACGACGCGGCGGATGCTGGCGTCCCCGACGGACATGGGCCGGTCGAAGTTGACCACCTTGGTGGCGTCCGAGTCCACGCCGGGCGCGTCGGGGTCGGCGACCAGGTACACGATGTCGTACTCGGCCAGCTCGACGTGGGGCGCGACGGCGTCCAGCGCGTCGCGGAGGTAGGCCGAGCGCCGGTCAGGCTCCCAGTCGCGCTGTATGGCGTAGGAGCGGGAGTCCTCCGGCATCTGGATCCATCCGTCGGTGACGGTGGCGCGCAGGTCGAGCCGACCGTAGGAGGCGGCGCGGAAGTAGTCGGTGGTGGCCGGGAAGTAGTCCTCGGCGATCCGGGCCGGGGTGACCTTGGGCCTGGCGTCCGGGAAGGACAGGAAGAGCATCACGGCCCTGAGGGCGCCGACCGGCCTCGGGTAGTCGTCGTTCCAGCTGTCGACGCCCTCCGAGTGGTGGATCGCGGAGCGCGGCAGGCCGCAGGGCTCGTCGGCGGCGGCGTCGGTGCCGGGGCCCGCCGTCAGCGTGGTGCCCATGAGGGCGGCCAGGGCGGTGAGCACCGCCGCTGGTCTGCGGTAGGCACGGCGCACATCCACCTCCCATCGGACACTGCCACCACTGTGTTCCGATTGGTGCGGAATTGGCCTGTTTCAGTAGGCCGCGCGAGTCAAGGGCAATACGATTACCCTGCGTATTCATCGTTCGTTAACGATCGGGAGCGCAAAGGCGTCGAGCAGAAACGATCAGCTTCTCGAAACTTTGTCGCAAGCACAGATTTCAGGAAACGAGACAGGCCCGCCGGGCACTGGCTCCAGCCGCTCCGCAACCTCTATGATCGCCACATTTCCAGCGCGGATGCGCCAGCGGGCAGCCGGGGAGCGCCCGACAGCGGCATCCACCAGGCGACCAGTCCCCTCCGGGAGCGATCGGTGAACGGACCCCCCAAAGGACCGGGCCAAGACCCCGAAGGCGGCCTCGGCGCGACCCCCAAATCCTTCACGGAGAGTGAGGTTCTCCGGGACTATCGGGCGGCCTTCCGGATCGCCCACCTGCCGATGGCGCTGGTGGGCAGATCCGGCCAGATCCTGGCGGCCAACCCGGCGCTCGGGCTGCTGCTCGGCGTCGACCCGGCCGACCTCGCTGGTCAGCGCGCCGACGCCGTGACCGGGCTCGGCCTCGACGGCCGCACCCGGGGCTCGTACCACGCGGTGCTGCGCGGCCACAGCGACCGGATGCGCTGCACCAGGCGGCTCAAGCACGCGGACGGGCACACCCTGTGGGCCGAGGTCACCGTGTCACCCACCGGCGACCCGGACGCGCAGTCGGTGGCGCTGCTCGCCGTGCAGGACATCAGCGAGCGCCGCGACCTCCAGCAGCGGCTGCGGCACATCCAGATGCACGACCCGGTCACCCGGCTGCCCAATCGCGCGCTGTTCTTCGAGCGCCTCACCAGCGCGCTCGCCGACTCGGCCACCGGCCGCATCGGCCTGTGCTACCTCGGCCTCGACGGCTTCAAGGCGATCAACGACACGCTGGGCCACCGGGTCGGCGACCAGTTGCTCGGCGCGGCGGCCCAGCGGCTCGCGCAGTGCGCCACGGGCGCCGGCGGGCACTTGGTGGCGCGGCTCGGCGGCGACGAGTTCGCGGTGCTGGTCGAGGGGTCGACGGGCACCGAGCAGCTGACCGGACTCGCCGACGCCATGCTGACCGCGCTGCGACCGCCGTTCGACCTGGACGGCCAGCGGCTCGCCGTCTCCGCGAGCATCGGCGTCGTCGAGCGCAAGGCCGCCGGCACCTCGGCGACCAACCTGATGCAGGCCGCCGACACGACGCTCTACTGGGCCAAGGCCGACGGCAAGGCCAGGTGGACGCTCTTCGACCCGGAGCGCAACGCGCACCGGATGACCAGGCAGTCCCTCTCCTCCACGCTCCGCCCGGCCGTCGAGCGTGGCGAGTTCACGCTGGAGTACCAGCCGATCGTGGGGCTCGCGGACGACGTCGTGCGCGGGGCGGAGGCGCTGGTGCGCTGGAACCACCCGCGCTTCGGCAAGCTCGGCCCGGACAAGTTCGTGGGCCTCGCCGAGGAGAACGGCGCGATCGTGCCGCTCGGCCGCTGGGTGCTGCGGGAGGCCTGCCGGCAGGCCCGCCGCTGGCAGCTCGACCACCCGCGGGGGCCGCTGTTCGTCAGCGTCAACGTGGCGGTGCGGCAGGTGTGGGACTCGGACCTGGTGAGCGACGTGGCGGAGGCGCTCGAGGAGTCGGGGCTGCCGTCCGGGCTGCTCCAGCTGGAACTGACCGAGTCCGCGGTGATGGGCTCGGCCGGCCGCCCGCTCCAGGCCCTGCAGGCGCTCTCCGACATGGGCGTGCGGATCGCGATCGACGACTTCGGCACCGGTTACTCGAACCTCGCCTACCTCAGCCGCCTCCCGGTGCGCGCCCTCAAGCTGGACGGCATGTTCGTGCGGGGCTTCCGCACGGCCCGCCACCTCAACCCGGCCGACGAGACGATCGTGACCTCGCTGGTCCAGCTGGCCCACAAGCTCGGCCTCACGGTGACGGCCGAGTGCGTGGAGGGCCCGGCCCAGGCCGAACGCCTCCGCCGCATCGGCTGCGACACCGGCCAGGGCTGGCACTACGCCCGCCCCATGCCCCCCGCCGACCTCCACCGCCTGCTGTCCGGCGACACGCCGCGCTAAGCGAGCGGCGCCGGAGGCGTCGGAGAAACCACAGAACACCGGCGGGCCGCCCCCTGCCGAGCCGCCAAAGCGGGGGCCTGCGCGGCAACGGTGCGGCTCGCCAACGGTGCGACGCCGCTAGCGCGGCAGGTGCCACAGGCGCCAGGCCGGCGAAGCCGTGGCCTGCGCGGCAACGGTGCGGCGTGGCAGACGCCGGCGGGCCGGCGAAGCCGATGCCCGCGGCGGGCCGCGCAGCAACGGTGCGGCGTGGCACGCCAGCCGGCCGGCCGCGCCAGGCCGACAAGGCCGTGGCGCCGGCAGGCGCGGCCGCGGGCCGCGCGGCGGCGCCTTGGCCCGGGGCCGAGGCCCTCCGCTCAGGCGGCGCCGGCCGGCCGCCAGGCCCTGGTCTCGGCGGCCGCTGGCGCCGGCTGACACCGGCCGGCCACCCCCGCCGAGCCGCCGAAGCGGCGGCATACGCGGCAACGGTGCGGCGCGGCAGGCCGACAAGGCCGTGGCGCCGGCGGGTGGCGGCCGGGGCGGGCACCGCAGGCGCGGCCGCGGGCCGCGCGGCGGCGCCTTGGCCCGGGGCCGGTAGGCCCTCCGCTCAGGCGGCGCCGGCAGGCGCCGCGCCCTGGCCTCGGCACGCCCGACCAGAGCGCCGTGGCCACAGCCGGGCCGGCCAGGCCGCGGCGTCGTGGCCACAGCCGGGCCGGCCAGGCCGCGGCGGTTTGTCGCCAAACTCTGTACTGCGTGTGGTGATGTCGCCATACTGCGCAGCCATGACGATCACTGTTGAGAACATCACACTCACCCAACTCGAGGAGCTTCTCGCGGACGAGAGCACCCCCGTCGTGCACCGCGCGTTGTGGGCGCTGTTGTGGGAGAGCGAGGTGCGGGTGCACGACCTTCTGACGCTCGAGGTGACCGAGGTGGGCGCCGGCGAGTTCGGCGAGCGCGCCGGGGCGCTGCTCGCCGAGCTGATCGGGGGGCGGACGGCGGGGCCGCTGTTCGCCGTCGGGGAGCGGGCGTTGACGTGGGAGCAGGCGGTGCGCGCGGCCGGGGAGCGGAAGATCGCGATCCACGCGTTCCGCACCGGCGGCAAGGCGCACCGCAGGGCGCTCGGCTCAGGCGAAGAGTGAGCCCATGGCCGGGCAGGGCGCGGCGGTGTGGGCGAGCAGCCGCAGCCCCTCCCAGGCGGTGACCTGGTTGGCGGTGAGAACCGGCTTGCCGAGCGCGGCCTCGAGGTCCGGGAGCCAGGCCGCCGTGTGCAGCGCGGTGTCCGGCAGCAGCACCGCCTCCGCGTCCGGGTGGTCGCCGGCGCGGGCCAGCCGCAGCACCTCCTCGCGGCCCCAGGTGCCGACCTCGGCGGCCGTGATGATGCCGCTGCCGCGCATCGCCACCACCTTGATGCCGGCCGCGTGCAGGAAGTCGACGAAGAGCGCGGCCACATCGGTCGGGTAGGTGGCCGCGACCGCCACCCGGCGCAGGCCGAGCGCGGTCGCCGCGCGGGCGAAGGCGAAGGACGTGCTGGACGCCGGCCGGTCGGCGGACGCCGCGAGGCGCCGCACCTGATCCTCCGCGCCGTCCCAGCCGTAGACGAAGCTGGCGCTGGTGCAGGCCCAGACCACGGCCTCGGCGCCCGCGCCCGTGAGCTCGTCGACCTTGGCCGTGAGCCGGTCGACGGAGCCCATCTCCAGCAGCGCGTCCACCCGGTGCGCGTCGGTGCCGATGTCCGTGTGGACCAACGGCAGCAGGACGTCGTCACCCGCCGCGTTGAGCAGGGACTCCATGCGCGGGAAGTCGTCCTCGGCGGAGTAGCCGGGGTACAGGAAACCGACCGTGGTCGTCATGCGGGACTCACCTTTCCTCTTCCGGTGGAACATCGGCCTCGGCGACGAGCTCGACCTCGGCCGCCACGGCGGGCGCGGCGGGCGCCACCGCGGCCAGCGGTGGCTGGTCGGCGGCCGGCGTGACGCCGCCCATCGCCGCCGGGCCGCGGCGCGCGGCCGGGTCGAGCAGGGCCTGGTAGGGGCCCACGGCCTCCCGGCCGATGGCCCGCAGCGCCGCCCAGATCGTGACCTGGTTGGCCGAGATCACCGGCATCCGCAGCTCGGCCTCCAGCTGCGGGATGGCGTCGTAGGTCGGCAGGTTGGTGCAGCTGATGAACAGCGCGTCCGGGGCGTCGGCGCCGGCCACCGCCTGCCGGGCCATGTCGACGACGTCGCGGTAGGGCACCCGCCAGATCTCCCGGGTGAGCCCGAGGTAGCTGCGGCCTGAGACCTCGATGCCGGCCTCGCTCAGGTAGTCCTCCAGTGCGTCCGTGACGGACTTGGTGTACGGCGTCACCACGGCTATCCGGCGGGCACCGAGCTCGCCGAGCGCGTCCAGCAGCGCGCCAGAGGTGGTCAGCGAGGGGATCTCGCCGGCCCGCGTCATGGCGGCCGTCATGGCCCGCTCGCCCGCGACGCCGCCGACGAAGCTGCCGGAGGTGCAGGCGTAGGCCAGGATCTCCGGGCTGACGGCGCTCAGCGCGCGCACCGCCTCGGACAGCGTCTCGTGCTCGCTGACCATCCGCGCCAGGTGCAGGCTGACCTCGACCGGCACGAACGGGGTCCGCGTCACGTGCAGCGACACGTCGTCGGGCACCCATCGCCACAGCTCCCGATCGAGCGCGAAGTCGAACGGGGCGACGACGCCGACGCCTCGTTGCGGCTGCGGCCCACCGAGAAACGAGAGCTCCATGCTGGGCTCCATGTTGGGCATGTCTGACATGTCGGACCCCGATCGAGAGAGCGGAGACGAGGGGCCTCGATTGGCCCTCGGACCGATGAGTGGAAATCATGGGGCGGGAAACGCTGGAGGGACTGGAAGCAACACACCCTCGTCCACGAAGGTAGGGTCCCGTCCCGACCGCGGTCAATCGCGCCTTTCTCCAATGAAACACCCCCTCGTTTCGAAACGGTTTCCCCGCCATGACCCAGCCCCGTGTCCTGGTCCTCGACGCCGAACCTCTCCCCCGCCTCGACCGGCTCGCCGGCCGGGCCGACGTGCTGCACTGCGACGCCGCCACGCTGGCCGACCGGCTGCCGTCGGCGGATGTGTTGCTCGTGTGGGACTTCCTCTCCGACGCCGTCCGGCACGCCTGGCCCGGGCCCGGGCACCGACCGTCCTGGGTGCACACCGCGAGCGCCGGCGTCGACCGGCTGCTCTTCCCCGAGCTGCTGGCCTCCGACACCGTCATCACCAACGCCCGCGGCGTCTTCGACGGCCCGATCGCCGAGTACGTAGCCGGCCTGGTCCTGAGCATGGCCAAGGACTTCCGGGTCGGCTGGGAGCTCCAGCGGGAGCGGCGCTGGCTGCACCGGGAGACCGAGAAGGTGGCCGGCGGCCGGGCCGTCGTCGTCGGCTCGGGACCCATCGGGCGGCGGATCGCCGAGACGCTGCGGGCGCTCGGCCTCGGCGTCACGCTGGTGGGCCGCCGGGCCAGGGGGGAAGTGCGGGGCGCCGACGAACTGCCCGGGCTGCTCGGCCTGGCGGACTGGGTGGTCTGCGCCGCCCCGCTCACCCCGGAGACCACGGGGCTCTTCGACGCGGCCGCGTTCGCCAGGATGAAGCCCACCGCGCGTTTCATCAACATCGGCCGTGGCCAGCATGTGGTGGAGCGCGACCTGGTCGCCGCGCTGCGGGCCGGCACGCTGGCCGGGGCCGCGCTCGACGTGTTCGAGAACGAGCCGCTGCCGGCTGACAGCCCGCTGTGGGACGTGCCGGGCCTGCTCGTCTCGCCGCACATGAGTGGCGACACCTTCGGCTGGCGGGACGACCTCGGCGAGCAGTTCCTCGACAACTTCGACCGCTGGTACGCGGGCGAGCCGCTGTTCAACGTCGTCGACAAGGACCTCGGCTACGTGCCCTCGGGGCCCTCGTCGGAACTTCCGGAGGAACCGTGACCGACCTCACCGCACTGACCGCCTTCACCGCCACCCAGCTGACCGCCGCCTACGCCGCGGGCGAGGTCTCCCCGGTCGCCGTGGCGGAGGCGGTGCTCGACCGGGCCGAGGCGGTCCAGCGGGCCGTGAACGCGTTCGTGTTCACCGACCGGGACGGCGCGCTCGGTGACGCGCGGGCCGCCGCCGAGCGCTGGCAGCGCGGGGCGCCGGCAGGCCCGCTCGACGGGGTGCCCGTCACGGTCAAGGACATCCTGCTGCAGCGCGGCCACCCGACGCTGCGCGGTTCGGCGGCGGTCTCCTCCGCGGGCCCCTGGGACGAGGACGCGCCGGCCGTCGCCCGGCTCCGCGAGTCGGGCGCGGTCCTCGTCGGCAAGACCACGACCCCGGAGTTCGGCTGGAAGGGCGTGACCGACTCGCCGGTCTGGGGCGCCACCGGCAACCCGTACGACGCGACCCGCACCGCCGGCGGGTCGAGCGGCGGCGGCGCAGCCGCCGTGGCGCTGGGCGCGGGACCGCTGAGCCTGGGCACGGACGGCGGCGGCTCGGTGCGGATCCCGGCGGCCTTCTGCGGGATCTTCGCGCTCAAGCCGACGTACGGCCGGGTGCCGCTCTACCCGGCGAGCGCCTTCGGCACCCTCGCCCACGTGGGCCCGATGACCCGCGACGCGGCGGACGCGGCGCTGCTGATGGACGTGATCGCCCGCCCCGACTCCCGCGACTGGTCGGCGCTCGGGCCGATGCACCGCAGCTACCGCAACGCGCTGGTCGGCGGCGCGGCCCGGCTGCGCGGGCTGCGCGTCGCCTACTCGCCCACCCTCGGCTTCGGCGTCCCGGTCCACCCGGACGTGGCGGCGGCCGTGCGGCGGGCCGTGGACCGGATCGCCGAGCTCGGCGCGGAGGTCACCGAGGTCGACCCGCCGCTGCCGCCGCTCGACGAGCTGCGCGCCGCGTTCCACGTGCTGTGGTTCGCCGGCGCGGCCCGGGTCACCGAGGGCTTCGACGCCGGGCAGCGGGCGCTGCTCGACCCGGGTCTGCGGGAGATCTGCGAGGCCGGCGCCCGCTTCTCCGCGCTCGACTACCTGGCGGCCGTGGACGTGCGGATGGCGGCGGGCCGGCTGATGGGCCGCTTCCACGAGGGTTACGACCTGCTGGTGACGCCGACCATGCCGATCACCGCGTTCGGATGCGGCGTGGAGGTGCCGGCCGGCTCGGGGCTGACGCGGTGGACGGAGTGGACGCCGTTCACCTACCCGTTCAACATGACGCAGCAGCCCGCCGCGTCCCTGCCGTGCGGCGTGGACGCGGACGGGCTGCCGATCGGCCTCCAGCTGGTGGCGGCCCGGCACGCGGACGAGACGGTCCTGCGGGCCGCGCACGCGCTCTACGAGGCGGGGGTGGCCGGCGTCCCCGAGCCGCCCGTCATGCCCGCCGGAAGCTGAGCGTCTCGCCGAGGGCCCCGGCCCGCCACAGGTCCTGGCAGGCGTCCGCCATCCGGTCGAGGCCCTCGGTGATGGTCCCCCAGACGATCCCCGGCACCCAGCCGGCGTCCCCGTTGATCAGCAGGTTGTTCCGCTCGTAGAAGAGCGCGAGGTCGACGACGGTGGTCCGGCCGCGGTGCTTGGCGTCCTGCTCGTAGCCGTAGGAGGCGGTGGAGAGCTGGGTGTCGGAGAAGGTGAAGTAGCACAGGTCGCCCGGGATCGGCGTGATCGTCGGGTTCTCCAGCGGCGGCTCCTGCGGCGCGAACGGCTCCACGAGCGCGTAGATCTCGTTCCGCGCGTACTTGGCGTGGTAGACGTCGCCGCCCAGCGGCAGCGCGTCCCAGATCGCGTCACAGGTGACGGGCGCGCGGTCCCGCAGGAGCTTCGCGGTGCAGCTGACGCCGCGCTTGTCCAGGGAGACGGTGATGAACCGCTCCACGACGGTGGGGGACTCGGTCATGTGGGGCCTGCCTCTCGCTGACGCTGACTTTCGCGGGGCGTCTACCCAGCATGCCCGGCCCGACCCGAGCCGACCCGGTCAGGCGCGCAGGCCGTCGACCAGGAAGACAGCGAGCCGGTCGGCGTCGGCAGGACCGACCTGCTCGCGGAGCCAGGCGGCGGCGCTGATCAGCGCGAACACGTCGTTCGCGGTGGCGTCGGCGCGGATCGCGCCGACCGCGCGGGCGCGTTCGGTCAGTGCCTCGCCGGTGGCCGCCATGCGCTTGCACGCGGCGTACAGCTCGGACGTCTCGTCCTCCAGGCTGCCGAGGAACCGGCCGGCCAGCCCACGGTAGGTCGCGGTGTGGTCGGTGACCGCGCGCATCCAGCGGGCCAGCGCCGCGGCGGGCTCCGTGCGCGGATCGGCGAGCAGCTCGTCGCCGAGCGCCATGATCGCCTCGTGTCGCTCCCGGAACAGCGCCTCGAGCAGGGCGTCCCGCGTCGGGAAGTGGCTGTAGAGCGTGCCGATGGCGACGCCGGCGCGGCGGGCGACCTGTTCCAGGGACGCCTCGGTGCCGTGCTCGCGGAAGGCGGCGTCGGCCTCGGTGAGGAGGCGCTCGCGGTTGCGGCGGGCGTCGGCGCGCTGGCGGCGGCGCGGGGGTGCGGCGGGGTTCTCGGGCATAACGTGAGGGGTCCTCGGGTAAGGTGCCGGCGCGGGCTTAATTCGAGACAGCCTCATGTTAACCGTGGAGACCCTCATGATCCTGGTCACCGGCGCGACCGGCACCATCGGCAGCCACCTCGTCACCGAACTCGCCGAGGCGGGCGTCGCCTTCCGCGCCCTGGTGCGGAGCGAGGCGAAGGGCGCGGCGCTCGGCCATCCGTTCGTCGTGGGCGACTTCGACGACGGGGAGTCGCTGCGGGCGGCGCTGGCCGGCGCCGACCGGCTCTTCCTGTGCGGCGGTGGCGCGGTGCCGGTGGCGGACGGCGAGCCGCAGCCGATGATCCGGCAGGAGAAGGCCGCCATCGACGAGGCCCGCGCGGCCGGGGTGCACTACGTGGTCAAGGTGTCGGCGTGGCGGCCGGTGCCGGGCGCGCCCCTGTCGGTCGGCGCGCACGCGGAGATCGAACGCCACCTGGCGGGCTCGGGACTGGCCTGGGCGACGCTTCAACCGACCGGTTTCATGCAGAACTTCGCCCCGGACGGCGCGATCGAGGGAGCGTACGGCCCGGGCCGCGTCGCGTACGTGGACGCCGCCGACATCGCCGCGTGCGCGGCGGCGCTGCTCACCGCGCCCGAGCCGCGCGAGGGGACGTTCGCGCTGACCGGACCCGAGGCGCTGACCCACGCCGAGATCGCCGCCAGGCTGGGGGTGCCGTTCCGCGACCTGCCGCCGGAGACGGCCGCTGCGGCGCTGCGCGCGCGGGGCCTGCCGGCCGGCTTCGTCACCGACCTGCTGACGCTGTACGCGGGGATGGCGGCCGGTGAGATGGCGGAGGTGACGCCCACCGTCCGCGAGCTGACGGGCCGCGCGCCACGCTCGTTCGACGACTTCCTGGCGCCGGCCGGGTAGCCGGTCGGGGCTCACCGTTTCGGCGTGCTCCGGCGGGCGCGGAGTTCGGTGGCGTAGCCGGCGCCGACGGCGAGCAGGCCGGCCGTGAGGGCGAGGGACATGGCCGTCCAGTTGATCCACGTGAGGTCGGGGTCGGACGGGTAGCTGGTGCCGTCCTCGCGGACGCAGTCGAAGCGGAGCGGCAGGTACGACGACTCGTGGTGCGAGAGCCCTTCCCGCACGGCCTCGTCGACGCCGTCCCGACAGTCCGGCGCCGGCACAGAGTCGGCGCCGTTGTTGTAGTCGTGCTCGGCCCCTGAGACGGACAGGAAACCAAGCGAGTAGACGAACGCCGCCACGGCGGCGACCAGCCAGGCGGTGCGTCGCGTCAGGTGGGTTGGCCAGGGAGCGGGGCGCCCCGGAAGCGCCATCACGAGGACCCTGATCAGGGCGATCAACGCGCCGACGGCACACAGCGGGACCAGGGCGAGCCCCACGAGTATCACGAGCGTCTGCTCACGGGTGATGAGGTGTCAGTCATCCAGTGATGCCAGCAGGTACAAGACCGCCGCGGCTGTGACGGGAACCACGTCCACCGTCACAGCGTTGTCACAGTGCGAATTCCGGAAGGAACGAGATGTCCCGCACGGACAAGACCAAGCCGGTCTGGGTGCGTCACGCGGAGCACGAACCCCGGCCGGTGCACGACCACCGTTTCGGCGACTGCGACCTGCCGCCGCGCCCGACGCGGGAGGAGACCGACACCCACTGCCGATGGGAGCACCCCGGCGCGCACATCTTCGGGCACACCTGCTGCTCCGGATGCCAGGACCGCGGCTGCCGCGCGGAATGGCAGCAGTTCGTCAAGGAGAGCAACCGCAGGGAGCGGTACGCGGCCCGGCGTGTGGCGCGGCGGCTCCGCGACGGGGAGACGGCGGGCCGAGGAGGGCGCCGCTTGGCATCATGACCGCATGGCAACCGAATCCAGGCATATCGCCCAGTCCATCGCCCGCCCCGCCGGCGAGGTGTACGCGTACGTGTCGCAGCCGGCCAACGTTCCCGCCTGGGCCGCGGGGCTCGGCAGCGCCGTGGAGGAGGTCGGCGAGGGCGAGTGGTACGCCGAGTCCCCGATGGGGCGGGTGCGGATCGCGTTCGCGCCGACCAACGAGTACGGGGTGGTGGACCACGACGTGACGCTGCCGTCCGGGGACGTGGTGCACAACCCGATGCGGGTGATCCCGGACGGGGCCGACGCGTGCGAGGTGGTGTTCACGGTGCGGCGCCCGCCCGGCGCGAGCGACGAGGAGTTCGAGCGGGACGCGGGGCAGGTGGCGGCGGACCTGGCGCGGCTCGGGGAGATCCTGGAGGGCGGTCAGGCCCGGAGGTAGCGCAGGAAGCAGTCGACGAGGCGGCGGCTCTCCTCCTCGGGTTCCGCGGTCCAGCGGAGGACGCCGTCGTGGGCCTTGAGCAGGAGCAGGACGTCGGACTCGTCGGCGTCCTGCCGCACCTCGCCGGCGGCCTTGGCCGCGTCCAGCAGGCGGCCCAGGGGAGTCTCGGCCTCGTCGCGGGCGCGGAGGAAGACGGCGGTGAACGCGCGGTCCTCCCGCTGGAGGGCGACGAGGTGGGCGAGGTGGTCGACCAGGCCCTGCCACGGGTCGGGGTGGCGCAGGGCGGCGCGCACCGAGTCCGCGCAGCCGGTCAGGCGGTCGGCGAAGACATAGGCGAGCAGATCGTCGCGGGTGGGGAAGCGCCGGTAGAGCGTGGCCGTGCCCACGCCGGCGCGGGTCGCGATGGACTTCATCGGCGCGTCGGCGCCCAGCTCGCGGAAGGCGGCGCGGGCCGCCTCGACCAGGCGGTCGCGGTTGCGCTCCGCGTCCGACCGCAGGGTGCGTCGGGTTCCTTCTCGATCAGCCATACCGCCAGCCATACCACCAGCTCCGACAGAAGTGGGCACGTGCGCCCACTTGCGTGTTACGGTCCTCGAAGTGGGCACCCTAGCCCAGTTCGTCGACGAAAACGAAGGACCGATGACGTACTCACTCCTCGACGTCGCGCCCGTGGCCCCGGACGAGACGCCCGCCGACGCGCTGGGCCGCGTCGTCCCACTGGCCCGGGCCGCCGAGCGCTCCGGATACCGGCGGGTCTGGTACGCCGAGCACCACAACCTGCCGCAGATCGCCTCCGCGGCCACCAGCGTGGTGATCGGCCACGTGGCCGCGCACACCGAGCGGATCCGGGTCGGCGCCGGGGGCGTGATGCTGCCCAACCACTCCCCGTTGGTGATAGCCGAGCAGTTCGGCACCCTCGCCGCGTTCCACCCGGGCCGGATCGACCTGGGGCTCGGCCGGGCCCCGGGCTCCGACCGGAACACCGCCCGGGCCCTCCGTCTGACGGCCGAGGCCGCCGACGCCTTCCCCGAGGACGTGCTCGAACTGCGGGCCTTCCTCGGCGGTGAGCCGGCCGTGCCCGGCGTCCGCGCAATCCCGGGGCACGGCTCGAACGTGCCGCTGTACATCCTGGGCTCCTCGCTCTTCGGCGCCAACCTCGCCGCCGCCCTCGGGCTGCCCTACGCGTTCGCCTCGCACTTCGCCCCCGCCGCCATGGACACGGCCGCCGAGACCTACCGCGCCACCTACCGGCCCTCCGCCCAGCACCCCGAGCCGCACCTGATCATCTCGGCGAACCTCGTCGCGGCCGAGTCGGAGGCGGAGGCCGAGCGGCAGTACCGGGCGGCCCTGCGCTTCCGGGCCAGGGCGCTGCTGATGGGCGCCCGGGACCTCACCGACGCGCAGCTCGACCAGGTGCTCGACTCGCCGGCCGGGGAGCAGATCAGGGCGATGACCGTGCACACCGCCGTCGGCACCCCCGACCGGGTGCACGCCCAGCTCGCCGCGCTGGCGGAGCGCACGGGCGCCGACGAGCTGATGCTCGCGCCCGCCGCCACCGACCACCACGACCGGGTCCGCGCCGTCGAACTGGTCACCGCGCCGGCGCGCGTGTAACGGCCCCGAATGGGGGTGCATGGATCCGTCGAAGGTGGGTAGCCGCGCGGCCATGGCTCCACCGAGAGAAAAACTCCGATCAATTCAGAGAAAGTCAGAGATTTCAGAGACGACGAAAGGCGTCAGTCGTAGGGCACTGCTGGCTGGGATGGCCGCGTTCGGCGCCCTGGGCGCCGCCGGCTGTTCCCGGGTCGCCGCCCAGGGAACGGTGGAGGGCGGCGATCTGCTCGATCGGCTGCGAGAAAGCGGCTCGGTCAAGATCGGCATCGCCAGCGAGCCACCGTTCGGCTATATCGACGACCAGGGGGAGCCCACGGGAGAGGCTCCCGAGGTCGCGAAGGTCATCTTCCAGCGGCTCGGTGTGGACAATGTCACACCGGTTCCGGTCGAATTCAGCGCGCTGATTCCGGGGCTCAAGGCACAGCAGTTCGACGTGGTGTCGGCCGGGATGTACATCAACCCGGACCGCTGCGCCCAGGTGCTGTTCTCCGACCCCGACTACCTGATGCTCGACTCGTTCATCGTGCCGGCCGGCAACCCTCGGGGGCTGCGCGACTACGACGACGTGGCCGAGCAGGGGCTCGTCCTCGCCACCGGCCAGGCGTACGCCCAGATCGACTACGCCGAGGCCGCCGGCGTGCGGGACGTGCTGATCCTGCCCGACCAGGTGGCCGGCCTCGACGCGGTGCTGCAGGGGCGCGCCCACGCGTTCGCCGGCACCAACGTCACGGTCAACGGCGTGGTCGAGGGCAACGACCGGGTCGAGGCGATCGAGCCTTTCCAGCCCATGGTGGACGGCGAGCCGGCCTACGGCGCCGGCGGCTTCGCGTTCCGGCCCTCCGAGAAGAATTTCCGCGACGCGTTCAACGAGGAACTGTTGCGCATCCGGGAAAACGGAGAACTCCTTGAGATCGTGGCACCGTTCGGATTCACCGAGGCGGAGATGACGGACCTCACCGCTGAGGAGCTGTGCCGATGATGACCGAGGGGATGTTCACCAACTACTTTCTGCCGGGCATCTGGATCACCATTCAGGTGACCGTCTACAGCGCGGCGCTCGGCGCTGTCGTGGCCTTTGTGGTCGGCACGCTGCGCACCTCGCGGCTGTGGATAGTCCGTTTTATCGCCGGCTGTTACTTCGAGGTCTTCCGCGGCATGTCGGCGCTGATCCTCATGTTCTGGCTGGTGTTCGCGCTGCCGCTGATGCTGGGCTGGCAGCTGGTTCCGATGTGGGCCGGCGTGCTCGCGCTCGGACTCACCTACGGCGCCTACGGCGCGGAGATCGTGCGCGGCTCGCTGGCCGCCGTTCCGGTGGCACAGCGCGAGGCGGGGGTCGCGTTGGGCTTCACCAGGCTGCAGCGGCTGCGCAGGATCGAGATCCCGCAGGCGTGGCCCGAGATGGTGCCGCCGTTCAACAACCTGCTGATCGAGCTGCTCAAGGGCACCGCCCTGGTCTCCACGATCACGGTCGGCGACATGCTCTTCGCCGGCAACCTGGTGCGGATCGGCAGCAACGAGAGCGCGCCGGTCTACACGCTGCTGCTGGTGCTCTACTTCGCGATGGCCTTCGTCATCACCCGCTCCATGCGGGTGGTCGAGCGGCACGCCAAGGCCGGCGTCGGCCAGAAGGTGGAGCGCCGCGGCCTGTTCTCGCGGCGCGAGCAGCCCCCGCCACGGCGCGGCGGCCCGCCGGGCGACCAGTCGCTCGCGGCCGGCGGATCGGTGGTGGCGTCATGAACTTCGACTGGGACTGGGGAGTCGTCGGCGACTTCATGCCGGTGTTCTGGGAAGGACTCGAGCTCACCCTACGGGCCCTGCTGTTCGGCAGCCTGATCGCCTTCGGGCTCGGCCTGGTCTGGGCGATGGCGATGCGCTCGCCGTTCGCCTGGGTGCGGTGGCCGGTGACGGCGTTCACCGAGTTCATCCGCAACACGCCGTTGCTGGTGCAGCTGTTCTTCCTCTACTACGTGCTGCCCGAGTGGGGTCCTTCGATGTCGGCGCTCACCACCGGGATCGTGGGCCTCGGCCTGCACTACTCGACGTACACCTCCGAGGTCTACCGGGCCGGCATCGACGGCGTGCCCGGCGGCCAGTGGGAGGCGGCCACGGCCCTGAGCCTGCCGCGCCGCCGCACCTGGGGCGCCGTGATCCTGCCGCAGGCCATCCGCAGGGTGGTCCCGGCGCTCGGCAACTACGTCATCGCGATGCTGAAGGACTCCCCGATGATCGCCGTCATCGGGGCGCTCGACATGTTCGGAGAGGCCCGGAGCTTCAGCAACGAGACCTTCACCACCGAGGCGTACACGATCGTCGGCGTCGCCTTCCTCGTCATCGCCTATCCGGCCTCTCTGCTGATCAGATTCCTGGAGCGTCGTCTTGCCCTCACCAGCTGAAACCCCGATGCAGAATCCCTCGACCAACGGCACCCGGGCCAACGGCTCGGAGCTGGTCCGCTTCGACAAGGTCACCAAGCGGTTCGGTGGGACGACCGTCCTCGACCAGCTCGACTTCTCGGTGTCCACCGGAAAGCACGTCACCCTGATCGGCCCCTCGGGATCCGGCAAGACCACGATCCTGCGGCTGCTGATGACCCTGGTGAAGCCCGACGAGGGCACCATCAAGGTGGACGGTGACTACCTCACCCACGAGGAGCGCGACGGCCGCCTCGTCAAGGCGGGCGACCGGCACGTGCGGGAGGTGCGCAAGAAGATCGGCATGGTCTTCCAGCACTTCAACCTCTTCCCCAACATGAAGGTGCTGCGCAACGTCACGGAGGCACCGGTGCACGTGCTGGGCCTCGACAAGGACGAGGCGGAGCAGCGGGCCCGGGAGCTGATCGAACTGGTCGGCCTGTCCGAGCAGTTGGACAAGTACCCGAGCCAGCTCTCCGGCGGCCAGCAGCAGCGGGTCGCCATCGCGCGCGCCCTGGCGATGCGGCCGCAGGTGCTGCTCCTCGACGAGGTGACCTCGGCGCTCGACCCCGAACTGGTGGCGGGCGTGCTGGACGTGCTGCGGGACATCGCGCACAGCACGGACATCACCATGCTGGTGGTGACCCACGAGATGAGCTTCGCCCGGGACATCTCCGACGCGGTGCTCATGTTCGACCAGGGCCGGATCGTGGAGTCCGGGCCGCCGGACAAGATCTTCAGCGACCCGGAGCACGACCGCACCCGGGAGTTCCTCAGCACGGTTCTCTGAGCGATCGGTTCGGTACACGCAGCGACGAACGGCGTCAATGGGCACACCATGGGCGCCTTTCGTCGCTACGCTTGTACGAGCGAACACGGGGAGGATTGGCAGGAGGTCGATGTGGCGATCACGTCCGGGCGCACCGCTCCCTTGCACTCGGTGCGGTACGCGCTGCGCTTGCTCGAGACGGCGGCCGACCACCCCGACGGTCTGACCGAGGAGCGGCTGGTCCAGCGGGCCGGCCTGCCGCCGGGTCAACAGCGCGGCATCCTGCGGATGTTGGTTCGGGAGGGCTATCTGCGGCGGCTGCCGGACGGCGCACTCGCGGTCGGCGAGGCGCTGCTGGGCCTGAGCACCGGCGTCGATCGGCAGCAGGTGCGGCGCGAGCGGTTGCAGGGGGCGTTGGACGCGCTGCGCGACTCGCTGGGCGCCGCCGTCTACCTCGCCCGCTACACCGACGGCGAGTTGGAGGTCCCGCACATCTCGGGGACGCCGCAGCTGCCGGTGGTCAACGAGTGGGTGGACTTCCGCTCTGCGGCGCACGCCACCGCCATCGGCAAGTGCCTGCTCAGCCAACTCGACCACGACGGGCGGCAGGACCACCTCTCCCGCCACCGGGCGGCCCGGCTGACCTCGCGCACCATCACCGACAAGCGGGCGCTGTTGAGCGCGCTCGACCGGCAGCCGGCCACGATGCCGATGCTGGACATCCAGGAGTACGCGGTCGGCACCCTCTGCGCGGCGGTCCCCCTGACGGCGGGCGCGTCGGTCGGCTGCCTGGCCCTCTCGCTCCCCGTCGGCCAGGCCCACCGCCTGCGCGTGGCCGCCGAGGCGCTCAACCGCCAGGCGGCACCGACCCTGTTGACGCTGGCGCTGTGACGCCGCGCCGGCCTTGCGGCCGGCGACCGCCAGGCAGCTCCGCCCCCCGGGCCGGGCCCGGCGACCTCCGGAGGGCTACGCCCTCCTGGCCGGGGGCCGCTGCGCGGCCCACCGGCAGCCGGAGCGGGTCACCCCGCCGAACGGCCGTCGCTCTGCGGGCTGCCGCCCATTGGCCACGCGGGCGCGCTCCTGCGCGCGCAGCGCGCGAAAAGGGCCGGAGGCCGCCGTGGCGGCCGAACGACCGACGCGCGACCCGCCCTCCGCGCGCAGCGCGCGAAGAGGGCGGGTGGGTGGGGAGGACCCGGTGCCGTGGCGTCAGGTCAGTGGCCGTGCCGGGTGAGTGTCGCCGTCAGCGTGGTGCCCCGCAGTGCGGCGAGCTCGGCGTGGAGGCGGATCGTGCCGGGGCCGGACGGCAGGAGGGTGAGGCCGGGGTCGGCCTCGCGCAGGGTGTGGGGGCCGTGCCGCGCGAGCGTCAGCCGCAGGGTCGCCGAGCGGCGCGCGGGGTCGGCGACGGCCACTCGTAGGGTGCGGCCCTCCGGCCGCACCAGCACCGCGCAGGGCGCGTCCGCCGTGACGCCGGCCGCCGTTCCGGGGGAGAAGAAGGCCACGGCCGTCAGTGGGCCGGCGCGGAACGCGTGGACGTCGCGGTCGAGTCGCACCACTTCAACGCCCGGCTCCCGCGCCCTGGCGGCCGTCTCGCCCGCCGTCGCGCCGGGCAGCAGCAGGTGCGCGTGGTGGGCGTCCACGGGGTCGACGCCGTGGTCCTGCCAGAGGGTGACGAAGCGGCGGGTGATGCGCGCCGTCGGGCCGCCCTGGCGGATCTCGCTCCACGCTCCGGTGCGCTCCTCGCGCCGGACGTTCAGCGGCGAGGGGCGGTGGGGGAAGACATAGCCGGCGACGCCCGCCAGGTGCGCCCAGCGCGGCTCAGGTCGGTCGTCCACCGTCAACTCGCCGTCACTCCGGCGGTGTTCGACGACCGTCTCGATCCGGCGGCCGCCGGTCGCGGTGATGCCGGAGCCGGCGGTGAGCACCGCGTCCGGCAGGAAGAGCCAACTCCGGCGCGCCCGCAGCGTGGAGTCGATGCCACGGAGGTCGAGGCCGGCCAGGGCGAGGTCGCCGAGCCGCACCTCGCCCGACCAGGGGGCCCCGGAGAGCGGCACGTTGTCGTTGTCGCCGCCCGCGCCGACCGGCAGCGGCGTGGTGTCGACCGTGACGCCGGGCAGGCGCTTGGCGTCGCAGGTGGGCCAGTAGGCGTCGGTGTAGTGGAACGGGTCGGTGTCCAAGGCGAGTTGGTGCATGCCGTCGCCGGTGTGCCAGCCGCGGGCGTTCTCGCCGTTCATGTACTCGTAGCGGGCGACCCGGTCGGAGTTGAGCGACAGGCAGTACGTCCAGCCGGGGCGGCGGTGGACGAAGCGTTCCATGTCCGGGTAGCCGAAGTGGCCGAGCGGCCCGGCGGCCGGGGTGATCGCCGCGTCGTCCGCCACGGCGGCGACGGCCGCGATCTGGGCCGGCTGCCGGGCGGCGAGCGGTCGCCAAGCGTTGTCGGCGAGCCACGACTTGGCGGTGGCCCGCAGCGCGCCCGCCGCCTCGGCCTCGGCCTCGGCCGCCGGCAGCGCGTCGGCCAGCGTCAGCAGGTCGACGGCCAGCTTGAAGCCGTCGTCGGCGTCGGTGGCGGTGTCGCGGGAGATCGCCCGGCCGCGCACCGCGTCGAGCATCACGCCACGGTGGACGAACGGCGCGAAGGTGCGGTCGATCGCCTCGGTGGTGAGCCGGCGCTCGGCCGCGCCGACGTCCCACTCGGTGCCGGCGAGCAGCAGCATCAGCTCGGCCATGCCCTTGACCAGCACCTCGCCGTAGGTGCCGGGGTAGGCGACCCAGGTGTGCATGAGGAACGAGCCGTCCGGGTGGAAGCCGTCGCCCACCAGCACCGGGTCGACGACGCCCACCAGCGCGGCCGCGGCCAGCGCCAGGCGCTCGGGCGCCGCGCCGAGCGCGCCCCGCAGCGCCACCACCCGGCACAGGTCGACCCGGTTGGCGCCCGTCGACTCCAACTCGCCGCGCAGCATGCGGCGCGGGTCGGGCACGAAGTGGTCGACGGCGGCCAGCAGGCCGGCCCTGGTCTCGGCGTCGACGGCCGGGCCGAGCAGCGTCAGGGTGTCCGTGAGGTGGCGCGGGGTGCCGATCTCCCAGTCCCACCAGTTGCCGTACTGGGCCTGCCCCGCGTGGTAGCGGGCCCGCCACAGCACCCGGCAGCCGGCGGCCGCGCGGGCCCTCGCCGCCTCGTCGCCGTGGAGCGCGCCGCCCTCGGTGGCGCAGGCGACGGCGATGGCGCGCAGCCGGGACGCGACGCCGGTCACGTTGGCCGAGAGCGCCGGCTCCTCGGCCAACGGCAGGTCGGGCCACGGGCTGGCGGCGTCCGGGTCGGTGACCAACGTCGCCAACCGGCCCGCCGCCGACCGGTCCTGGGCCGCCACCGCCTGCGCGTACGCCCCGGCGTACGCGCCGTCCGGCGCGCCGGGACCGACGATGACACGCCGCCAGCGGTCACATAACTCGCTGAACACGTCGGTCACGTCCGAGGCCGACGCCGGCCGAAGCCAGGCCCCCGGCAGGGCCACACCACCCACCGCGGCCAGCCCACGCCCCAACACCGTCCGTCGTCTCACACGAAAAGGTCTACCCGGCGCACGCGCGGCCCCTAACCGGCGGACGCCGACGCAGACACGCGACCGGGCCGCACGGTCACCCGCCCGTCTCGGCGCCCCGGCGCTCACGCCTTCGGCGCCGCCTGCTGCACCACCTCGAAGGACCAGAGCGTGGCCCCGGATGCGGCCGGACGGCCGCCGCCGCCCTGGTGTGCCTGCCGCATCTCGCCGTTCATCCACCGCTGGAAGTCCTCCTCGCTGCGCCAGCGGGTGTAGACCAGGTACTGGTCCGTCCCCTCCACCGGCCGCAGCAGTTCGAACCACTCGAACCCGTCCTGGCTCTCGACGAGCCCCGCCCGGGACGAGAACCGCTGTTCCAGGACCTCCCGCTGCTCCTTCGGCACCGTCAACACGTTGATCTTCACGACGCTTGGCATCTCGCGCGCCTCTCTGCTGGTCGGTGACCGAGCGGCCCCCGGGCGCGGGTGCGCCGGGGGCCGCCCGACCGTTGTTGGCCTCTCCCCGGTCAGTCGAGGAGTTCGGCCTGGAGGGAGATGGTGACGCCGGCCAGGGCCTTGCTCACCGGGCAGTTGGCCTTGGCGCCCTCGGCCGCCTCCTGGAAGCCCTCGGCGGAGAGGCCGGGCACCCTCGCCTTGACGCTGAGGACGATGCCGGTGATGCCCTCGCCCGGCTGGAAGGTGACGCTGGCCTGGGTCTGGACGGACTCCGGCGGGGTGCCGGCGCCGGCGAGGCCGTGGGAGAGCGCCATCGAGAAGCAGGAGGAGTGGGCAGCCGCGATCAGCTCCTCGGGGCTGGTGCGGCCGTTGGGGTCCTCGGCCCGGGACGCCCAGGTGACGTCGAACTTCCCCACCCCGGACGAATCGAGGGAGACGTTGCCGGCGCCCTGCAGCAGGGAGCCCTCCCAGTTCGTCGTCGCGATGCGCGTGGTTGCCATGTCGAAGCTCCTTGGTGGCTGAACCGGATCAGCGGTCACGTACGGATATACACGCTAACGCCGTCCCGCACGTCACGGTGGTCGCGGTGGCGCCCGACACCGGGATCCGGTCTTGTAGGGTCCCGGCATGTTCGCGGAGGCTGAGCGGGACGAGGTGCGGGCACGGTTGCTGGCGCGGGCGCGGGCGGACGACGACGTCTCGGCGGCGGCGCTGACCGGTTCGGCGGCGCGCGGCACCGAGGACCGCTGGTCCGACGTCGACCTGCTGCTCGCGGTGGCGCCCGGCCGGCTGCTGGCGGAGGTGCTCGGCGCCTGGAGCGAGTTCGTGTACGGGGAGCTCGGCGCGCTGCACCACTTCGACCTGCGGTCCGGGTCGGCTGTCTACCGTGCCTTCCTGTTGGGCGACGGCCTGGAGGTGGACCTGGGGTTCACGCCGGCGGCCGAGTTCGGGCAGGTGGGGGACGGCGGCTTCCGGGTGGTGTTCGGGGCGGCCGTCGAGCCGCGCCCGACGGCCGGTGACGCGCGGGGGTTCGTCGGCTACGCCTGGCACCACGTGCTGCACGCCAGGGCCGCGATCGAGCGGGACGCGCCCTGGCTGGCCGAGTACTGGATCAGTGGAGTGCGCGACCAGACGCTCGCGCTGGCCTGCCTGCGGCTCGGGCTGCCGACCGGGTACGCCAAGGGCGCCGACCGGCTGCCGGCCGCCGTCACCCGGCCGTTGGAGGAGGCGTTGGTGCGCGGCCTGGGCGCGGCGGAGCTGCGCCGCGCCCTGGCGGCGGCGACCGGTGCGCTGCTGGACGAACTACGGGCCACCGACGAGGGGTTGACCGAGCGGCTGGCCGGGCCGCTGCGGGCGGCTACGGCGTCGTCCGACGGGGACCGTGGATGACCTCGCGCCGCCAGTCGGCGCGGGGCTGGACGTGCAAGCGCCAGTAGTGCTCGGCGATGTCGTCCGGGTCGAAGTCCGTGCCGGGCGCGACCGGGCCGTCCACGGTGACGGTGGCGACGTGGACGCCCGCGGGGCCGTACTCCTCGGCCAGTAGTGCGACGAGGGCGCGCAGCGCGGCCTTGCCCAACGAGAGGCTGGTGTACGCCGGCTTGGGCTCCGGCATGCCGCCGGTCACCAGGAAGGTGCCAGTGCCGCGGCGTGCCATCGCGGGCAGCAGGTGACCGGCGGCGGTCAGCGCGCCGCCGACGTTGACGGCGTAGGCGTCGAGGTGGGCGCGGGCGGGGAGTTCGCCGGGCGCGTCGGGGCGGACGAGCGCCGCGTTGTAGACGAGGACGTCCGGCGGGCCGAGTTCGGCGGCGGCGGTGTCCAGGGCGGCGCGCAGCGCGGGTTCGTCGGCCGCGTCCGCGGTCAGCGGGAGGGCGCGCGTCCCCAGGTCGGCGACGGCCTCGGCGGTGGCGCGCGCCGTGTCCGCGGTGCGGGCGAGCACGGCGACCGGCAGCCCCTCGCGTGCGAACCGGCGGGCGACCGAGCGGCCGATCCCCGGTCCGGCGCCGATCACGATCACTCCTGGCATGGCTGCGGGTTCCCTTCTGCCCGGCGGACGACGAGCGCGAGCGGAGGCCCTCACATCGGTGTCAGGGCCAGTCCCAGCGCCGGCGCGGAGTGGACACTCCTTCGACACGCGGTCGCCGCACCCACACAACCGGAGGTGGCGGCGCCGGGGAGCGCAAGGTCCACAAGGGGGGCGCGCGGAATAGGGCATGCCACCCCCTACAACCTGATACGCCCCCCTCCAGTCATTGCTCGGCGTATTTGATCAAATCCATACTGTTGATGATCTTTCCAAGTGCCTGCCCGCGTAGGGGTCGCGGGCCACCACACGGTCACACGAGATCCGTGTTCCAGAGGGGTGGGTGATATGGACCTCAGGTCCCCGATCGACAGCGAGGTTTCACAATCGGCTTCACAACCGGCGCGGCCCGAGAAGGTGCCCGCGTGGGCACCGGTGCTGCGCCACGTCGCCTATCCGGTCCTGCTCGGCCTCGTCGTCACGGCGTCCGCGCTCGGGATCGCGGGGGACTGGCAGCCGGAAGCCGTCGGCTTCCTCTTCGTGCTCGTCACCCTGCTCTACCTGGGGGTGCTCGAACGGCTGATTCCCTATGACCGCGCGTGGCACCCGAGCCGGCGCGAATGGCGCTGGTACGGCGGCTACTTCCTGTTGACCGCGTTCGGCGGCGCGGTGGCGCAGGCGATCGTGCTCGCGCTGATAGCCGTCGTGGCGATGCCCGACTCGTTCCTGCCGCTCGTCGTCGAGATCCCGCTCGCCGCGCTGCTCGCCTCGCTGGCCAACTACCTGGTACACCGGCTGGCGCACACCAACCGCCACCTCTGGCGGTTGCACGGCGTCCACCACGCCCCCGACAAGGTCAACGTCGGGAACAACGGCGTCAACAACGTCCTCGACGTGGTGCTCACCCAAGGCGCCACCCAACTCTCGCTCGCGCTCGTCGGGTTCTCGGAGACGGCCGTCTTCGCCGTCGGCCTCTTCGTCGTCGCCCAGGGCTACTTCACGCACGTCAACGCCGACGTGCGCATCGGGTGGCTCAACCACGTCGTCTCCAGCCCGGAGCAGCACCGGCTGCACCACAGCACCGACCTCTCGGAGGCGGGGCACTACGCGGCCGATCTCTCCGTCTGGGACCGGGTGTTCGGCAGCTTCACCTGGCGCCCGGGGCGCCGGCCGGTCTCCGTCGGCCTGGCGGACCCGACCTCGTTCCCGCCCACCGCGGCCGTGCTCACCAACCAGTTCCGTCCCTGGCGCCGCCCCGCCGGGTGACCGACCGGCCGGGCGGTGCGCCCCCCACGCCGCCCGGCCGCCGCCACCGTCACCACCCGACATCCCCCACGGCGCCGGCCGGCACCGCGCGGACCGTCTCCGCGCGCGCCGTCACGTCATCGGACCGGCACGCCGCCACACCGTCACGCCATCGAACGGCGCCAGCGGCGCCGCACCGTCCCCCCACCGTCACCGCCCGACCGTCCCCATGCGGCGCCCTGTTCGCGCGCCCATCCAAGGAGAACCACCACATGACGGACGCACGCAACGTCCCCGCCCAGGCCACCGCCGCCGCCGAACCGCACGCCGCCGGTCAGAAGTTCGCCATCATCGGCATGGGCTGCCGCCTCCCCGGCGGCGCCTCCGACCACCGCGCCTACTGGCAGAACCTGATCGCCGGCAAGGACTGCCTCACGCCCACCCCGGCCGACCGATACGACGTGACGACGCTCGGCAGCCGGGACCAGGCGAAGCCCGGCCGGCTCATCGGTGGCCGCGGCGGGTACATCGACGGCTTCGACGAGTTCGACCCCGCGTTCTTCGGCATCTCCCCGCGCGAGGCCGAACACATGGACCCGCAGCAGCGGAAGCTGCTGGAGGTCGCCTGGGAGGCGTTGGAGGACGGCGGCCAGCGTCCTGGCGAGCTCGCCGGCACGGACGTCGGCGTCTTCGTCGGCGCCTTCACCCTGGACTACAAGATCATCCAGTTCGCCGACCTGAGCTTCGAGACGCTGGCCGCGCACACCGCGACCGGCACGATGATGACGATGGTGTCGAACCGGATCTCCTACTGCTTCGACTTCCGCGGCCCCAGCGTCTCCCTCGACTCGGCGTGCAGCTCCTCGCTGGTCGCCGTCCACCTGGCCTGCCAGAGCCTGGCCCGCGGCGAGACGCACCTCGCGCTCGCCGGCGGCACGCTGCTGCACTCGGCGCCGCAGTACACCATCGCCGAGACCAAGGGCGGCTTCCTCTCCGCCGACGGCCGTTCCCGCACCTTCGACGCCTCGGCCAACGGCTATGTGCGCGCCGAGGGCGTGGGCGTGGTGGCCATCAAGCGCCTCGCGGACGCACAGCGCGACGGGGACCCCATCCACGCCGTGATCATCGGCTCGGGCGTCAACCAGGACGGCCGGACCAACGGCATCACCGTCCCCAACGCCGACGCCCAGGTGGCGCTGATCGAGCGGGTCTGCGCGGAGGCCGGGATCACCCCGGGCGAGCTGCAGTACGTCGAGGCACACGGCACCTCGACGCCGGTGGGCGACCCCATCGAGGCCAACGCGCTGGCCCGCGCCCTGGCCGTGGGGCGGGCGCCCGGCGCGCGCTGCTACGTGGGCTCGGTCAAGACCAACATCGGGCACACCGAGTCGGCGGCCGGCATCGCGGGCCTGATCAAGACCGCGCTCGCCCTCAGGCACGGCGTCATCCCGCCGCACATCAACCTGAACGAGCTCAACCCGAAGATCGACCCCGACTCCCTGCCCTACCGGATCCCGACCGAGCTCACCCCCTGGCCGGAGCACGAGGGGCCGGCCCGCGCCGGGGTCAACTCCTTCGGCTTCGGCGGCACCAACGCGCACGTCCTGCTGGAGCGGGCGCCGGTGCCGGTCGCCGCCGAGCAGCGGGCCGCGGTCGCCGCGACCGGTCCCGGGTACGCGATCCTGCCGCTGACGGCGCGCGACCCGGCCGCCTTCCCCGAGCTGGTCTCCGGCATCAGGCGCGAGCTCGCCGGCGACAACGGCGGCCCGCCGGTGGCCCTGGAGGACCTGGGCCACACCCTGGCGCACCGCAGACAGCACCTGGAGTCCCGGCTCTCCGTGGTCTACAACTCGCGGGCCGCGCTCGACGAGGCGCTGGCCGCGTACGAGCGCGGCGAGGAGCACCCGCGGGTGCTGACCGGCCAGCAGCTGGACGCCGAGGAGCGGCGCCTGGTCTGGGTGTTCACCGGCATGGGCCCGCAGTGGTGGGCTATGGGGCGGCAGTTGTTCGCCACCGAGCCGGTGTACCGGGAGGCCGTCGAGCGGGTCGACGCGGAGATCGGCAAGCTGACCGGCTGGTCGCTGATCGCCGAGATGGCGGCGGACGAGGCCGAGTCCAACATGGCGGAGACCTGGCTCGCGCAGCCGGCCAACTTCGCGGTCCAGGTGGGCCTCGCCGCGCTGTGGCGCAGCCGCGGGGTGCGGCCGGACGCGATCGTGGGCCACAGCACGGGCGAGGTCGCCGCGTTCCACGAGGCCGGCGTCTACACGCTGGCTGACGCGGCGCGCGTGGTGGTGCACCGCAGCCGGCTCCAGCAGCAGTTGGTCGGCACCGGCACGATGCTGGCGGTGAGCCTGTCGGAGGAGGAGGCGGCCCGCCGGGTGCGGCCCTACGGGGACCGGGTGTCGATCGCCGCGGTGAACTCGCCCACCGGGATGACGCTGGCCGGCGACGAGGACGCGCTGGCCAGGCTCGCCGCCGAGCTCAAGGCGGAGCAGGTGTTCGCCAAGTTCCTCACCGTCAAGGTGCCGTACCACAGCGCGCGGATGGCGGACATCAAGGACGAGCTGCTGGCCTCGCTGGCCGACATCGAGCCGCGGCCGGCGCAGGTCCCGCTCTACCTCACCGCCCGCGAGGGCGAGTTGGCGGTCGGCACCGAGCTCGACGCCGACTACTGGTGGCTCAACGTCCGCGAGCGCGTCTACTTCAGGGCCGCCGTCGACCGGCTCGCGCGGGACGGCTACGGCGTCTTCCTGGAGATCGGCCCGCACCCGGTCCTCGGCCACTCGATCCGCGAGTGCCTGGACGAGCGCGGCGCCCGGGGCGTGTCCCTGCCCTCGATCCGCCGCCTGGAGGACGAGCCGGAGCGGTTCACGATGTCGCTCGCCGCCCTGCACAACCTGGGCGTGCCCGTCGACTGGTCGGTGCAGCACCCGACCGGCTCCCCGGTCACGCTGCCGCGCTACCCGTGGCGCCGCGACCGGTACTGGGTCGAGCCGGCGCCGGTGGCGCGGGTGCGGCTCGGCCGGCTCGACCACCCGCTGCTCGGGCGCCGCCTCGCGTCGGCCGAGCCGGTGTGGGAGGCCGCCCTGGACGCGGAGGCGCTGCCGTACCTGGAGGACCACAGGATCCAGGGCAACGTGCTGTTCCCGGCCGCCGGTTACCTGGAGATGGCGATCCAGGCGGTGCGGTCGCTCACCGGCTCGACGGACGCGGCGCTGGCCGACATCGAGCTGCGGAAGGCGCTGTTCCTGCCGGACGGCGAGGTCAGCAGGGTGCAGCTGTCGTTCTCCGGGGAGGGCGCCGGCTTCACCGTGGCGAGCGTCCCGCGCGCCGGCACCAACGAGCGCACGGTGCACGCCAGCGGCGTGGTGCGGGCCGTGCAGCGGCGCCGGCTGAGCGCGGCGCTCGACCGGCCGGCGATCACCGGGCGCGCCGCGCGCGAGCTGGCCGGGCCCGACTGCTACGCGGCGCTCGCGGCCCTCGGCTACCACTACGGCCCCGCCTTCCAGGGCATCGAGCGGGTGTGGATCGGCCAGGACGAGGCGCTGGCGCTGATCAGGCCGCCCGCCCCCATCGGGGACGACGCGGCCCGCCACCACATGCACCCGGTGTTGCTCGACTCCTGCTTCCAGACGCTGCTCACCCCGCAGCTCCTCGCGGCCGGCGGAGACGACCCGGCGGGCACCGGGATCCGGCTGCCGCTGTCCATCGGCGAGGTCAGGATCGACGAGGTGGGCGACCGGCCGCTGTGGGTGCACGCCACCATCAGCCGGCAGGGCGACGACGAACTGGTCGGCGACATCGCGGTCTACGGGGAGGACGGCGCGGCGCTTGGCCGGATCTCCGACTTCCGGGCGGCCGACGTGGAGAAGGCCGCCACCGCCGTCGGCTTGTCCACCATCGACGGCTGGCTGACGGACGTGGCCTGGCAGGAGGCGCCGCTCGCCGCCGAGCAGGCCGAGCGCGTCCACCAGGCGCCGGGACGGCTGCTGATCCTGGCGGACGCCTCGGGCGTCGGCGACGAGCTGGCGGCCGCCGCCCGGGCGCACGGCGGCCGCTGCCACCTGGTCCGCGCCGGCGACGGCTACGCGCTGGACACCGGGCGCGAGGAGTCAACCGTCGACCCCGGCTCCGCGGGGCACTTCGGCCGGCTGCTGGCCGAACTCACGGCGGACGGCGACCCGTTCGACGCGATCGTGCACCTGTGGAACCTGGACCTGCCGCGGTTCGAGGCCAGCGAGCACGCCGCGCTCGGCGACCACGCCACGCTCGGCGGCTTCTCGCTGGTCACGCTCGCCCAGGCGCTGCTCGACGGCCGGCACCCGGGACGGCTGCTGGTGGTCACCCGGGGCGCGCAGGCGGTCGAGGAGGGCGCGGAGGTCGAGCCGCTCGGGGCGCCGGCGTGGGGCATCGGCCGGGTGTTGTGGTACCAGGAGCTGCCGGGACACCAGGGCAAGCTGGTCGACCTGGAGCTCGGCGGCGGCGCGGACGCCGCAGCCCGGCAGGCCGAGGCCAGGGCGCTGCTGCGGGAGGTGGCCGCGACCGACGAGGACGAGATCGCGCTGCGCGCCGGCCGCCGCCACACCAGCCGGCTCCGGGCCGCCGAGTCGTTGAGCCGGCCGCTGCCGCTGCGGCTGCGGGCCGACGGCGGCTACCTGGTCACCGGCGCCTTCGGCGCGCTCGGCCGGCTGCTGTGCCGCACCCTGGTGCGGCGGGGCGCCCGCCGGCTGATCCTGGTGGGCCGCACCCCGCTGCCGCCGCGCGAGCGGTGGCGCGATCTCGACCCCGGCTCGCCCGAGGCGCGAAACGTGGCGCTGGTGCGGGAGTTGGAGGAGCTGGGCGCCCACCCGGTGGTGGTGCGGCTGAGCGTCACCGACGAGGCGGCGTTCGCCGGCTGGCTCGCCGAGTACCGGCGGAGCGACGCGCCGCCGATCCGTGGCGTGTTCCACCTGGCCGGCCAGGTGCGGGACACCCGGGTGCCCGAGATGGACCGGGCCACCTTCGACGGGGTCTACGACCCGAAGGTCGCCGGCGCGACCGTGCTGCACCGGGTGCTGGCGGACGAGCCGCTGGAGCACTTCGTGCTGTTCGCCTCGGTCGCCTCGGTGCTCACCACCGCGGGCCAGACCAACTACGCGGCGGGGAACGCGTTCCTCGACGCGCTGGCGCACCACCGGCGGGCCAACGGCCTGCCGGCGCTCAGCCTGGACTGGGGCCCGTGGGCCACCGGCATGATCGAGGACCTCGGCCTGATCGACCACTACCGCAACAGCCGGGGCATGAGCTCGCTCTCGCCCGAGGCGGGCATGGCGGTGCTGGAGCGGGTCATCGGCCAGGACCGGGCGCGGCTGGTGGTGGCCACCATCGTCGACTGGCCGACGTTCCTCGCCTGGTACGACGTGCCGCCGCCGCTGGTGGCCGAGTTGGCGGCGGCGCGCAGCGGCTCGGCGGCGGGCGAGGCGAGCAGCTTCCTCGACGCCTTCCGGGAGGTCGGCGAGGAGAAGCGACTGCTGCTGCTCACCGAGCGGTTCACCGCCCTGGTGGCCACGGTGCTGCGGGTGCCGGCCGAGCGGGTCGACCCGGCCGTCAGCCTCAACTCCCTGGGTCTCGACTCGCTGTTGGCGATGGAGCTGCGCTCCCGCGTGCAGACCGAGCTGCAGGTGGCGCTGCCGGTGGTGGCGCTGCTGAGCAGCGCGCCGATGAGCGAGCTGATCGCGCAGGCGCACGACGGGCTGCTCGGCCTGGTGGCGGACGGCGCGGGCGGGGGCGGCGGCGCGGCCGTCGAGCGGTTCAGTGACGCCTCCCGCTACCCGCTGACGCAGAACCAGAAGGCGCAGTGGTTCCTCAAGCAGCTCCACCCGGACGGCTTCGCGTACAACATCGGCGGCGCCGTCGAGGTCCGCGTCGAGCTCGACCCCGAGTTGATGTTCGAGGCGGTGCGGGCGCTGGTGGCCCGCCACCCGAGCCTGCGGGCCAACTTCCTGCTGGAGGACGGCCAGGCGGTGCAGCGGATCTCCCCCGAGGTCGACGTGGACCTGAGGCTGTTCGACGTCGAGAACACCCCGTGGGACGAGATCTACCAGATGATCATCCGCGAGTACCGGGCGCCGTACGACCTGGAGCGGGACCCGCTGTTCAGGTTCCGGCTGTTCCGGCGCGGCCCCGACCGCTGGCTGATCATGAAGGCCGTCCACCACATCATCTCGGACGCGATCTCCACCTTCACCTTCATCGAGGAGCTGCTGGCCCTCTACGAGGGGCTCCGGCAGGGCCGCCGCGTCGAGCTGCCGCCCGTCTCGGCCAGCTACCTCGACTTCCTCAACTGGCAGAACGAGTTCCTGGCCGGGCCCGAGGCGCAGCGGATGCTGGAGTACTGGACGTCGCACCTGCCGGACGAGGTGCCGATCCTCAACCTGCCGACGGACAAGCCGCGTCCGCCCGTGATGACGCACAACGGCGCCTCCGAGTTCTTCGTCCTCGACGAGGAGCTGAGCGCCCGGGTGCACGCGCTGGCCCGCGAGCACAACGTGACGGTGTTCATGGTGCTGCTCGCCGCCTACTACGTGCTGCTCCACCGGTACTCGGGCCAGGACGACGTCATCGTCGGCAGCCCGGTCACCGGCCGCACCCAGGAGGACTTCGCCAGCGTCTACGGCTACTTCGTCAACCCGCTGCCGCTGCACGCGGACCTGTCGGGGGCGCCGTCGATCGCCGAGCTGCTCGACCAGGTGCGCACCACCGTGCTCGGCGGCCTGGACAACCAGGAGTACCCGTTCACGCTGCTGGTGGAGAAGCTGGGCCTGCAGCACGACCCGAGCCGGTCGGCGGTCTTCCAGGCGATGTTCATCCTGCTGCACCACAAGGTGGCGACCGAGAAGTACGGCTACCGGCTTGACTACATCGAACTGCCCGAGGAGGAGGGTCAGTTCGACATCACGCTGTCGGCCTACGAGGAGGAGTCCGAGGGCCGCTTCCACTGCGTGTTCAAGTACAACACCGACCTGTTCCTGCCGGAGACCATGCGGCGGATGGCCGGTCACTACGTCAACCTGCTGGCGGAGCTGACCGGTTCGCCGGCCGACCAGCCGATCAGCGGCCTGGCCATGCTGGGCCAGGACGAGCGGCGACACATCCTGACGGAGTGGAGCGGCGCGGCCGTGGCCGAGCCCGCGCTGTCGCCGGTGCACGAGCTGATCGCCGAGGTCGCCGGTGAACACCCGGACGTGGTCGCGCTGTCCGCCCCGGCCGAGTCAGGGCCAACCGAGCGGCTGAGCTACGCCGAGCTGGAGGCCGGCGCCGAGCTGATGGCCCGCGGGCTGCGGGCCAGGGGCGTGGGCGAGGGCTCGGTGGTGGCGGTCTGCCTGGAGAAGTCACCGCTGCTGGTGACCTCGCTGCTGGCGGTCCTCAAGGCGGGCGGCGCCTACCTGCCGCTCGACCCGGACCACCCGGCCGGCCGGCTCACCTACATGGCGGACACGGCCGAGACCGTGCTGGTGATCGCGGAGGAGCGCGGCGGGAAGCGGCTCTCCGGCGCCAAGGCGCCCGCCGTCTCGCCGGACGAGCTGCGCGCCGAGGGCGCCAAGGAGCAGCCGGCGCCGGCCGCCCCCGTCGCCCTCGACTCCCCCGCCTACGTCATCTACACCTCGGGATCGACCGGCCGCCCGAAGGCCGTTCGGGTCAGCCACCGTTCGCTGGCCGCCGCCTACGCCGGCTGGCGCGCCGAGTACCGGCTCGACAGCGAGGTCGGCGTCCACCTCCAGATGGCGGCCCCCTCGTTCGACGTCTTCACCGGCGACCTGGTGCGGGCCCTGTGCTCCGGCGGCACCCTGGTGCTGATCGGCCGCGAGCTGCTGTTCAACACGGCCCGGCTCTACGACACCATGCGTGCCGAGGGCGTGGACTGCGGCGAGTTCGTGCCCGCGGTGGTGCGGGGGCTGCTCGACCACTGCGAGAGCGCCGACGTCGGGCTCGACTTCATGCGCCTGGTGATCGTCGGCTCGGACGCCTGGAAGGTCGCCGAGTACGAGCGGCTGCGCGCCCGCTGCGGCCCCGACACCCGGGTGGTCAACTCCTACGGCCTCACCGAGGCCACCATCGACAGCGCCTACTTCGAGGGCCCGGCCACCGGCCTCGAACCGAGCCGGATGGTGCCCATCGGCCGCCCGTTCCCCGGCAGTGCGCTCTACATCCTGGACGCGCAGGGCGAGCCGGTGCCGGCCGGCGTGCCAGGCGAGCTGTGGATCGGCGGCTCGGGCGTGGCCCTCGGCTACGCGGGCGACCCGGAGCAGACCGTGCGGCGGTTCGTCACCCGCGCCCTGAGCCGGGAGCCGGGCGCGACGCCGGTGCGGCTCTACCGCACGGGCGACCTGGCCCACTGGGACGCGACCGGCGGGGTGCACCTGCTTGGCCGGTCCGACTCGCAGACCAAGGTCCGCGGCCACCGCATCGAGCTCGGCGAGGTCGAGTCCCAGCTGGCCGCCTGGCCCGGGCTCGCGGCGGCCGTGGTCACCGTCCGCAGGGACGCCCGCGGCGAGGCCACGCTGTGCGCCTACTGCGTGCCGGCCGACGGCACCCCGCTCGACACCCGCGAGCTGCGCCGCCACCTGGCCGGCTACCTGCCGACCTACCTGATCCCGTCGTCGTTCGTGGAGTTGGAGGCGCTGCCGCTCACCCCGAACGGCAAGGTGGACGTGGCCGCGCTGCCGGCGCCGCCGACCGACCTCGACGAGGAGGTGGAGGAGCCGCCGACCACGCTGTTCGAGGTGCGGATGGCGGAGCACTGGAAGGCGCTGCTCGGCATCGAGTCGGTGGGCCTGCACCACGACTTCTTCGAGGTCGGCGGCAGCTCCATCCGGCTGATCGAGCTGATCCACCACCTCCAGCACGAGTTCAACATCTCGATCCAGGTCAGCCAGCTGTTCAAGGTCACCACCCTGCACGGCATGGCCCGCACCGTGGAGGACGTCACCACGGGCCGGACCGCCGGTGCCCAGCCGTACCTCACCTTCAACGAGGAGCAGGGCAGCCCGCTGTTCTGCTTCCCGCCGGCCGGTGGCCACGGCCTGGTCTACCGCCAACTCGCCGAGCGGATGCCGGAGTACCGGTTCCTGTCCTTCAACTACGTGTCGGGCGACGACAAGATCGCCCGCTACGCCGACCTGGTGGAGTCGCTACAGAGCGAGGGTCCGTGCGTGCTCTTCGGCTACTCGCTCGGCGGCAACCTGGCGTTCGAGGTGGCCAAGGAGCTGGAGTCCCGCGGCCGCCAGGTGTCGGACGTGATCATCATGGACTCGTACCGGATCGCCGAGTCCTTCGAGATGGGCCCCGAGCACTTCCAGGCGTTCGAGCACGAGCTCGGCGAGCACCTGCGCAAGCACCTGGGCTCGGACCTCGTCGCCGAGGAGACCCTGGAACAGGCCCGCGAGTACCTGGACTTCTGCAGCAGAACCCCCAACACCGGGACGGTGGCGGCGGCCGTCACCGTGATCTCCGACGAGGAGAAGGTCGCGTTCTACGCGGCCGGCAAGCACGGCAGCTGGCACGCCACCTCGACCAGCCACTCGACGGTGCTGCGGGGTGCCGGGGTGCACGCCGACATGCTCGACGAGGACAACCTGGCCCACAACGCGCGGCTCACCAGGTCCGTGCTGACCGGAGGTGCCTCCCGTGCGGCCTGACCGTCTCACCGCCTGGGGTCGCCCGGCCGAGCCGGGCGACCGCCCCAGGGTCGTCGTCATCGGCGGCGGCATCGCCGGCCTCGCCACCGGCTGCTACGCCCAGATGAGCGGCATGGACACGCTCATCCTGGAGAAGCACGTGCTGCCCGGCGGCTACTGCACCGCCTGGGCCCGCGACGGCTACCTGTTCGACTACTGCGTCGACTGGCTCAGCGGCACCGGCGACTCGGGCGACGCCGCCCAGGTGTGGCGGGAGCTCGGCGCCCTGGACGGCAAGGAGATCGCCCACTTCGAGATGTTCAACCGGGTGATGGACGAGACCGGTCGGGCCGTCACCTTCTACAACGACCCGGACCGGCTCGAACGCCACCTGCTCGACCTCTCGCCGGGCGACGCCGAGCCGATCCGGCAGCTCTGCCGCTACCTGCGCGGCTTCACGGGCGCCCACCCGTACCCGATCCTCAAGCCGCCGCCGCTGAAGTCGACGCGCGAGAAGCTGGGCACCGCGCTGGCCACCCTGCCGCTGCTCAGGCTCTTCTACCGGACCGCCACCACCCAGATGGCGGACTTCGCCCAACGGTTCAAGGACCCGCTGCTGCGGCGCGCGCTGCCCAACATCATCCTCCAGGACCCGGTCGGCTTCCCCGTGCTGCCCTACCTGTACGGCATGGCCCGCGCCCACAACGGCAACGCGGGCTTCCCGGAGGGCGGTTCGCTCGGCCTGGTGCGCTCCATCGAGGAGCGGTACACGGGCCTCGGCGGGCAACTCGCCTGCCGGGCCCGGGTGGAGCGTGTCCTGGTCGAGAACGACCGGGCGGTCGGCGTCGAGCTGAAGAACGGCACCCGGATCCGCGCCGACCACGTGGTGTCCGCCTGCGACGGCAACACCACGGTCAACGGGCTGCTCGGCGGCGCGTACACCAGCCCCCGGGTCGACCGGCTCTACCGGGAGATGCTGCACGAGCCGGACAACCTGTTCCCGTCCGCCGTCTCCACCTACTTCGGCATCGACGGGCCGGTGAAGACCGAGGACCCGCACAGCACCACCTACCTGCTGCCGCCCGAGGAGGGCGCCCGGCTCTTCGGCGGCCTGCACAGCACCATGGTGGTACAGCTGTTCAACCACTACTGGGAGGGCTTCGCGCCGCCCGGCAAGTCCGTGATCCGCTGCACCTACTTCAGCGACTTCGACGCCTGGAAGAAGCTGCGCACCACCAACCGCCGGGAGTACTGGACGACCAAGCGCCGGGTGGCCGACTTCCAACGGAGCTTCCTGGAGCGGCTCTACCCCGGCGTCGACGAGCGGATCGAGGTGGTGGACATCGCCACCCCCGTCACCGCCCACCGCTACACGGGCAACCACAACGGCACCATCTTCGCCTGGAAGCCGTTCTCGCCGGCCGACGACGAGGTCACCAAGCTGATCAACAAGGACCGGATGCGGCTGCCGGGGCTCGACGGCTTCTCCATGACAGGCCAGTGGGTCGGCATGGGCGGGCTGATCAGGGCGGCCACCACCGGCCGCTTCGTCGTCCAGTTCATCTGCGAGGAGTTGGGCCTGCCGTTCCGCCCCTCCCCCAGCCCGGGCGGCGGCGGGCGCTGGCACCGGGAGAAGCTCGGCCACCTCCCGCAGCTCGACACCCGGGCGCTGCGCCAGCTCAACTCCCGCGCCACCGACGAGACCGCGGCCACCTCGGACGGAGACTCCCATGCGGCGTGAGACGGTGCCGTGGGACCCCGGCAGACGCCGGGTGATCATCGTCGGCGGCGGCATCGCGGGCCTGGCCACCGGCTGCTACACGCAGATGAGCGGTCTCCAGTCGCACATCTTCGAGAAGCACGTGCTGCCGGGCGGCTGCTGCACGGCCTGGGCCCGCGACGGCTACCTGTTCGACTACTGCATCGAGTACCTGAACGGCACCCTCGCGGGCAACGAGGCGAACCAGCTGTGGCGCGAGCTGGGCGCCCTGGACGGCAAGACGACGCGGACGTTCGAGGTGTTCAACCGGGTGGAGGACCACACCGGTCGGGCGGTGAACTTCTACACCGACCCCGACCGTCTGGAGAGCCACCTGCTGGAGCTCTCCCCGGTCGACGCCCCGCATATCCGGGCCTTCTGCCGCTACCTGCGCCGCTTCGCCAAGGTCAACATCAACCCGCTCCTGAAGCCCAAGGCGCTGATGTCACCGCGCGAGAAGCTCCAGCTGCTGCGCAAGGTGCTGCCCGCGCTGGGACTGTTCTGGCGGACCGCGGCCACCCAGATGGACAGCTTCACCGAGCGGTTGCGGGACCCGTTGCTCAGACGCGCGTTCCCCAACATCCTGCTCCAGGACCACGAGGTGTTCCCGCTGCTGCCCTACCTGTTCACCCTGGCCGAGGCCGACATCGGCAACATCGGCTTCCCGCAGGGCGGTTCGCTGGGCATGGCCCGCTCGATCGAGGAGCGGTACACGTCCCTGGGCGGGAACATCAGCTACCGCGCCCGGGTGGTGCGGATCCTGGTGGAGAACGACCGGGCGGTCGGCGTCGAACTCAAGGACGGCAGCCGGCACTTCGCCGACCACGTGGTGTCGGCCTGCGACGGCCACATCACCCTCGACGGCCTGCTCGAAGGCCGGTACGCCAGCCAGGTGACCCAGCGCCTCTACCGGGAGGTCGCGGACAAGCCTGGCATGGTGTACCGCGGGGTGGTGTCCGCCTTCGTCGGGCTGAGCTGCGACGTCGCGCCCGACGCCCCGCACAGCACCACCCACCTGCTCTCCCCCGACGACGCGCGCCGCCTGCCCAGCACGGCGCAGGACAGCATCGTCGTCCAGCTGCGCTCGCGCTACGCGGACGACTTCGCCCCGGAGGGCAAGTCGGTGATCCACTGCACCTACCTCAGCGACTACGACTACTGGAAGAAGCTGCGCACCACCGACCGCAGGGCCTACTGGGCGCGGAAACGCGAGGTCGCCGCCTTCGTGCGGGACTTCCTCGACCGCCGCCACCCGGGGGTCGGCGAGCACGTCGAGGTGACCGACGTCGCCACCCCGGTCACCACCGAGCGCTACACCGGCAACCACCGGGGCGCGATCCTCGGCTGGATGTCCTGGGCGGAGCCCGACGACCTGCTGGAGCGGCTGATCAACAAGGAGCGTCTCGGCCTGCCGGGCCTGCGTGGCTTCACCATGGCCGGCCAGTGGGCGGGCGGCGGCGCCCTCATCAAGGTCGCCGCCAGCGGCCGGTTCGCGGCCCAGTACCTGTGCGAGGAGCTGGGAGTGCCGTTCCGCGCCTGGGACAGCCCGGGCGGCGAGCCGTGGCATCCGAAGAAGCTGGGCCACCTGCCCCAACTCGACAACCGCACCGCGTAGCGGGAGGAAAGACCGTGCCACCAGAGCGCAAATCCATGATCATCATCGGTGCGGGGCTCGGCGGGCTCTCCACCGGCTGCTACGGCCAGATGAACGGCTACGACACCCGGATCCTCGAGATGCACGAGATCCCCGGCGGCTGCTGCACCGCCTGGGACCGGGGCGACTACACGCTGGACTGCTGCATCAGCTGGCTGCTCGGCAACGGCCCGGGCAACGAGATGCACCAGATCTGGCTGGAGCTCGGCGCCCTCCAGGGCAAGCAGATGCGGCACTTCGACGTCTTCAACATCGTGCGCGGCCGGGACGGCAGGGCCGTGTACTTCTACTCCGACCCGGACCGGTTGGAGGCGCACCTGACGTCCATCTCGCCGGCCGACGCGCGCCGCATCAGGAGCTTCTGCAACGGTCTTCGCAAGTTCCGCAAGGCGCTCACCGTCTACCCGTTCCTCAAGCCCGTCGCGCTGATGGGAAGGATGGAGCGCTGGCGGATGCTGGCCTCGTTCATCCCCTACTTCAACACCATCCGCAAGTCCATCACGGTGCTGATGACGGACTACTCGGCGAAGTTCAAGGACCCGCTGCTGCGCGAGGCGTTCAACTTCATCCTCTACGAGAAGCACCCCAACTTCCCGGTGCTGCCCTTCTACTTCCAGCTCGCCTCGCACGCCAACATGTCGGCGGGCGTGCCGGAGGGCGGCTCGCTCGGTCTGGCGCGCTCGATCGAGCAGCGCTACCTGGGGCTCGGCGGCGAGATCACGTACAACGCCAAGGTCGAGGAGGTGCTGGTCGAGAACGACCGCGCGGTCGGGGTGCGGCTATCCGACGGCCGGGAGTTCCGCTCCGACATCGTGGTGTCCGCCTGCGACGGCTACACCACGATGATGAAGTTCCTCGGCGGCCGGTACACGGACGACACCTACCGCCAGCTGTACACCGAGACCATCAGGGAAGACGGCATGGTCTTCCCCGGGTACTTCACGCTCTTCCTCGGCCTGCGCCGGAAGTTCCCCGAGGGCGATCCGTGCACCACCCACCTGCTGTCCGAGGAGGAGGCGGCCAGGCTGCCCGGGATCCGGCACCCCAGCATCAACGTGCAGTTCCGCAGCACGCACTACCCGGAGCTCTCCCCGGAGGAGACCTCGGTCGTCTACGCCACCTACTTCTGCGACATCGCGCCCTGGCGCGAGCTGCACGACGGGCCCGAGCAGGCGACGCGCACCCGGCGCGGCACCGAGATGCACACGCTGCCGGTGCGGCGATCCAAGGAGTACCTGGCGGCCAAGCGGAAGGCACGGAACACGCTGATCGCCTGGCTGGAGGAGCGCTACCCGGGCATCAGGGACGAGATCGCGGTCCGTGACGTGTCGACGCCGCTCACCCAGGTCCGCTACACCGGCAACTACGACGGCACGGTGTTGGGTTGGCAGCCGTTCGTGGAGAGCGGCGAGACCATGGAGGAGCAGATCAAGAAGCACGGGCCCGGGCTGCCGGGGCTCGCCAACTTCTACATCTCCGGGGTCTGGGCCACCACCGGCGGGCTGATCAGGGCGGCGGCGGCCGGGCGGCACGTGATGCACTTCGTCTGCCGCGACGACGGCAAGGAGTTCACCGCGGAGGTCGACCGCAGCGCGCCGCCGCCCACCCATGTGGTGGTGCCGGTGGGTCCGCGCGAGCTGGCGCCGCCGACGCCCCCGCCGGCGCCCGCCGAGCGGCCCGTCCCCACCGGCTCCTCGGCCCGCTAGCCGGTGTCGCCACCGGGGCGGCTCGTGGATGTCACATCCGGGGCCGCCCCGTCCGTCTCCCTTCCGAACCCCCGAAGGAAGGGAAGACCATGCTCGCCAGACTGTCGGAGTTCCTGCTGCCCCGCCGCCGGGCCGTGCTGCTCGTCGCGGTGCTGCTCGCGCTCGCGGCCGGCGCCGCCGGCTCCGCGGTGTTCGACCGGCTGAAGACCGGCGGCTTCGACGACCCGGGCTCCGAGTCCGGCCGCGCCGCCACCGAACTGGTCGAACGCTTCGGCCGCGACGACCTCAACCTGGCGCTGCTCGTGCACGCCCCGGAGGGCGTCGACGACCCGGCGGCCCAGGCCGCCGGCGCCGCGCTCAGCGAGCGGCTCGCCGCCGAGGACGGGATATCGGACGTCACCTCCTACTGGCTCACCGGCGCCGCCCAACTCCGCTCCGGCGACGGCGAGTCGGCGCTCATCCTGGCCGCCATCGCGGGCGACGACAACGAGGCGACCCGCCGGCTCAACGACCTCCAGCCCACCTACGAGGGCGAACACCAGGGACTCACCGTCGAGATCGGCGGCGCCGCCATGGTCAACAAGGAACTCGGTGAGATCAGCGAACGCGACGCCGTGCGCGGCGAGATGATCGCCTTCCCGGTGATGCTCGTCGTCCTGGTGCTGATCTTCGGCAGCCTGGTCGCCGCCGCCCTGCCGCTGGTCATCGGCGTCCTCACCATCCTGCTCTCCTTCGGCCTGCTCTGGCTCATGGCCACCGTCTCCGACATCTCGATCCTCGCCCTCAACGTCGTGACGCTGCTCGGCCTCGGACTCGCCGTCGACTACAGCCTGCTGATGGTCAACCGCTACCGCGAGGAGCTGGCCGCGGGACGCGCCACCGGCCCCGCCGTGCGGGCCACCATGGCCTCCGCAGGCCGCACCGTGCTCTTCTCCGCCGTCACCGTCGCCGTCACCCTCGCCTGCCTGGCCTTCTTCCCGCTGCTCGCGCTGCGCTCCATCGCCTACGCCGGCATCGCGGTTGCCCTGCTCAGCGCGCTGGTCACCCTCACCGTGCTGCCCGCGCTGCTCGCCCTCCTCGGCCCGCGCGTCGACCGCGGCCGACTGCCGCTGCTGCACCGCGCGAGCTCCCCCACCCACGACGAGGAGCTGGCCAACGGCTTCTGGCACCGCCTCTCGTCCTTCGTGATGCGGCGCCCGGTCCCCATCGCCACCCTGGTCGCCGCCGGACTGCTGCTGCTCGGCGCGCCCTTCCTCAACATCACGCTCGGCACCGCCGACGAGCGGGTGCTGCCCGAGTCCAGCTCCGCCAGGCAGGTCGCCGAGACCCTGCGCGCCGACTACGACTCCGGCGAGAGCCAGGCGCTCAACGTCGTCCTCCCACAGGCGCCCGACACCTCGGGCGAGCTCACCGACTACGCCACCACGCTCTCCGAACTCCCCGGCGTCGCCCGCGTCGACACGAGCACCGGCACCTACGCCCAGGGCAGCCAGGTCGCCCCGCCCGACGAGCGCCACGCCGCGTTCGCCGCCGACGACGGCGTCTACCTCGCCGTCGTCCCCCACCCGCTGCCCACCCCCGAGGCCGAGGCCCTGGTCGACGCGATCCGCGCCCTCCCCGCCCCGGCCGAGGCCCTGGTCGGCGGCCAGACCGCCGTCAACCTGGACGGCGTCGACGCCATCACCGACAACCTGCCCGCCGCGGGCCTGACGTTGCTCGTCACCATGTACGTCCTGCTGTTCCTGCTCACCGGCAGCGTGCTGCTCCCGCTGCTCGCCATGCTGCTCAGCGCGATCGGCCTCACCGCCACCTTCGGCGCGCTGGTCTGGGGCTTCCAGGACGGCCACCTGTCGGGGCTCCTCGACTTCACCACCACCGGCGACGTGGCCGGCACGGTGCCGGTGATGCTGTTCGCCGTCGCCTTCGGCCTCGGCATGGACTACCAGGTGTTCCTGCTCTCCCGGATCCGCGAGGAGTACGACCTCACCGGCGACCCGACCTCGGCCGTCGCCCTCGGCCTGGAACGCATCGGCCGCATCGTCACGGCGGCGGCCGCGACGCTGTCCATCGTCTTCCTGGCCTTCCTGGTCTCGGACATCGTCTTCCTCAAGGCCCTCGGGATCGGCCTGCCGCTCGCCGTCCTGATGGACGCCACCCTCATCCGCGGCGCGCTCCTCCCCGCGACGATGCGCCTGGGCGGCGCGGCCCTCTGGTGGCTCCCCACCTGGCTCCGCCCGGTCCACGACCGCTTCGGCCTCCGGGAAGCGCCTTCGGCGGCGACGCGATCGACCACCGAACCCGCCCACGCGGGCCGCTGACGCCACCTCGCGGGCCGGCCAGGACCCCGCCACCTGGCGCGAAGGCGCCGCCTTCGCGCCAGGTGGCGCGGCTACCCGAGGTCGGCGAGCAGCGCGTCGAGCGCCCTGGTCAGGGCCTCCGAGTTGGCCGGGCCGAACCAGGTGGTGCGGATACGTTCGTTGTTGCCGTTCGGGGTCTCGTGGTCGGCCGCGAGTCGCTCCAGGGAGCGGGTCTCGTCGCCCAGCGAGCGGCCGACGCCCCGGAAGAGGCCGCGCACGTAGCGGTCCGCGTCCTCGGCGCCGATGCCGTGGTCGGTGGCCCACGAGGCGAGCGTGGCGAGATACGCGTAGTGCGTGGTGAGTGTCCCCGTCAGTGCGGAGCAGACGTTGAAGGCCTCCTCGTCCGCCACGGGAAGCGCCCCGCCCAGGCGCTCGAAGAGGGAGTCCACCTCCGGGTGCGAGGGGTACACCACGGTGACGGAGCGGCGCTCGCGGACGGCCGGCAGGGGGATGGCCCGCACCAGCGGGGCGCCGGTGTCGAGCGTGCGGCGCAGGTCGTCGTTGCCGACGCCGGCCATCACGTTGACCACGATCCGGTCGTCGTCCACCCGTAGGCCGGCGAGGGCTTCCTGCCGGTCCTGGCGACGCACGGCGACGATCACCACCTCGGAGCGGTCCACCACCCGCTGGTTGTCGGCGCACACCCGCACGCCCTCGTAACGCTCGGCCAGCTCCGCGGCCGTGCGGGCCCCCCGGGGGGAGAGGAACACCTCGGGCGACTCGTCGTTCCCGCCGCACAGTCCTTCCACGACGGCCCGGCCGATCTCGCCGACTCCGATGACTCCGACGCTTCTCACGATTCTCTCTCCCTGGTGTGTGGTCGTCGTCAGCCGTACAGCGCCACGCGGTGGAAGGCCGCGAGCGCGTCGTCGACGGGATGGGGCCGTGGCCTGCCCGCGGAATCGAGGCTGTTCCATCTCTGCAGGTTCACGGCGACGGCCAGCTGCCGCTCGCCGTCGGCACGGGTCATGGCCAGCGCTCCCCCGCCCCAGACCGTGCCGCCATGGCCCCAGAAGACGGCCTGCCCCGGCGCCTCGACGGGGTACAGGCCGAGGCCGTAGTCGATCGTCCTGCCCTCCTGGGAGACGACCGGGACGGTGCGTCGCATCTCCGCGAGCGACGACGGGCTGACGATCTCACCGGCCAGCAGCATGCGGAAGAAGCGGTTGAGGTCCGTGACGGTGGATATCAGCGAGGCCGCCGGGCCCACGAACGACATGTCGTAGACGCTGTAGTCGCGCGGCGGGTCGATCTTGCCGAACCACGACTCGTAGATCCGCGAGTGCGGCCCCTCCACGTGCGGACCGGTGGGGAACCCGGTGCCCCGGAGCCCGGCGCGCTCGATGACGTTCCGGGTGATGCACCGCTCGGCCGTGGTGCCGGTCACCCGCGCCAGGAGTTCGCCGAGGAGCAGGTAGTTGGTGTTGGAGTACACCCCCGGGGTGCCGCCCGGGACGCCGACGGCGGGCGCGGTGACCCCCATCTCGATGAGTTCGGTGGGGTGGAACCGCGTGAACCGGTGGTCGTCCAGGCTCTGGGGCTCGGTCTCCGCGAAGGCGGGGAACGCCTTGAGGGAGGGGTAGGCGTGGGGGAGGTACTCGGCCAGGCCGCTGGTGTGGTTGATCAGCATCCGGACCGTGATCGCGTCACCGCGGGCCCCCGGAACCAGCCTCGGAAGGTATCGGCCGATCGGCGCGTCGAGACCGATCCGACCGCGCTCGACCTGCTGCAGAACCGCGGCGGCGGTGAAGGTCTTGGTGATGCTGCCGACGCGATGCCGCATGTCGGCGGTGACGGGGCGACGGGTGACGAGATCGGCGACCCCGGCGGCGCCGCGCCAGACCTGGTCGCCGTCCCGCACCTCGGCGAACAGGCCCGGCACCCCGGCGCGGTGGACGTTCTCGACGGCGGCGTCCAGCTCCGCCGGATCCAGTGGTTTCCTCACGACACGCGTCCTCTCGGGCTTCACGGCAGGCTCACGTCCTCATTATGCACGCACCGCGTGCAACGCCAAGTGCATCACCAGACGCATCACCAAGCGCATAGGCTAGGCTGGCCCCGGCGAAAGGAGCGGGATGGCGGGCAGAAGACGCTGGTCGACCGAGGAGATCCTGGACGCGGCGGCGGAGTTGCTGCGTACGGGCGACGCCGGGTCGTTCAGCGTGCGCAGGCTCGCCGCGAACCTCGGCACCGACTCCTCCAGCCTCTACCGGCACTTCCGCAGCAAGACGGAGTTGCTGCGCGCGGTCGCGGACCGGATCCTCCTGGCCGCCATGGACGGCTACCGCCCCGAGGGCGACTGGAAGCAGCGCATCACCACCCTGGCCCTTCGCGTGCGAGACGCCTTCGGACGGCAGCCCCAGCTCGCCGCGGTCTGGGGGCGCTACGCCTCGGGCGGCCCGGGTTCCCGGCTGGTCATGGAGGAGGTGCTACAGGCCCTGCGGGCGTCGGGCCTGCCCGACGCGGAGATCCCGGCGCGCTACCACCGGATCGTGGTCCTCATCGCCGCACTGATCGCCGCCGAGGCCGGGGTCAGCACCATCACCCCCGAAGAGCGCGAACAGGGCATCGAGCTCTTCCGGGTCGCGGTACTCGGCGCCGACCCCGAACGCTTCCCCGCCCTGGCCCACTTCGCCCGTGAGGTCCGCCCGCTCGGGGCGGACCGCCACGCGGCGTTCGAGGAACTCCTCGCCGCCCAACTCGCCAGCATCGAGGGTTCGATCCGCACCAGCTAGCCGACCGGCGCCGGAGCCGTCGGCGGGCCCGTGGCGCGGGCGGCGAACTGGTGGTACGGATGGTGGCGCTGTTGCCAAGAAATGGAGGCACGCGACATGCGATTCGTCCGTCTCGGCGAGCCAGGCGCCGAACGTCCCGCCGTTCTCGACGACGCCGGCCAGGCCTACGACCTCACCCCGCTCACTCCCGACATCGACGGCCGCTTCCTCGCCGGGGACGGCGTCGCCGCCGTCCGGCGGGCGCTGACCGTCGGCGACCTGCCGCCGGTGGAGACCGCGGGCGTCCGGCTCGGGCCGCCGTTGGCGCGGCCCGGCGCGGTGCTGTGCGTGGGCATGAACTACGCCGCGCACGCCGCCGAGTCGGGCGGCGCCCCGCCCGCGCAGCCGGTCATCTTCTTCAAGACCCCGAACACGGTGGTCGGCGCCTTCGACGAGGTGCTCATCCCGCGCGGGGCGGAGAAGACCGACTGGGAGGTGGAGTTGGCGGTGGTGATCGGCCGCCGCGCCCGCTACCTCGACTCGCCCGACGAGGCGCTGTCGTACGTCGCCGGCTACACCGTCTCCAACGACGTCTCGGAGCGCGCCTTCCAGACCGAGCACTCCGGCGGCCAGTGGTCCAAGGGCAAGTGCTGCGAGACGTTCAACCCGCTCGGCCCCTACCTGGTGACGGCGGACGAGGTGCCGGACCCGCAGGCGCTGCGGCTGCGGTCGTTCGTCAACGGCGAGGTCAGGCAGGACTCGTCGACGGCCGACATGATCTTCCCGGTGGCCGAGCTGATCCACCACCTCAGCCAGTACCTGGTGCTGGAGCCGGGCGACGTGATCAACACCGGCACCCCGGAGGGCGTCGCGCTCTCCGGGCGCTTCCCCTACCTCGCCGCGGGCGACGTGATGGAGATCGAGATCGAGGGGCTCGGGCGGCAGCGTCAGGTGCTCGCCGCCGCCTGAGCCCACCGACCCGCCAGAGATGCAAGAACGTTTCTGCACTCAGCGGGGGCGTCAGACCAGATGGACCGGGATCACCGCGTTGCCCAGCGAGATGAAGGACTCGACCTGCGGTAGCGCGGTGTCCGCGAGACGCAGCGCCGGGAACCGCTCGAAGAGCGCAGGCAGCGCCGTGCGGGCCTCGAGACGGGCCAGCGGGGCGCCCAGGCAGTAGTGGACGCCGTGGCCGAAGGCCAGGTGCTCGCCCGATGGTCGGGTGATGTCGAAGCGGTCGGCCGCGGGGCCGTGCTGCTCGGGGTCGGTGCCGGCGGCCGCGAGGCCGATCACGATCGGCTGGTTGGGCTCGATGGTGATGCCGTCCTCGACCTCGATCGGCTCGGTCGCGAAGCGCAGCGGCAGGTTGCCCACCGGGGGCGCCCAGCGCAGCGTCTCGTCGATCACCGCGTCCCAGCCGACCTGTCCCGAGCGGACCAGGGCCAGCTGCTCGGGGTGGGTGAGCAGCGCGTGCACCGCGTTGCCCAGGAGGTGGACGGTCGTCTCGTGCCCGGCCGTCAGGATGAGCAGCAGGGTGTCGAACAGCTCCTCCTCGGTGAGCCGGTCGCCGTCCTCGTCGCGGGTGGCGATCAGCGCGCTGGCCAGGTCGTCCCCCGGCGTCTCCCGCTTCTCGGCCACCATCTCGCCGAGGATCCGGTAGAGGGTCTCGTGGGTCGCCGCCACCTCCTCGGCGGAGGCCGAGGTGCGGAACACGAAGTCGACGGCGTACTGGAACTCGGCGCGCACCTCCTCCCGCAGCCCGTAGAGGTCGCAGATCACCCGGATCGGCAGCGGGTTGGCGAAGCCGCCGAAGAGGTCGGCGGGTTGGCCGGCCGGGGTGGCGGCGAGGCCGTCGAGCAGTTCGGCCGTGATGGCCTCGACCCGCTCCCGCATCGCCGTGGTGCGGCGGTTGGTGAAGGCGGGCGCGACCAGTTTCCGGAGCCGGGAGTGGTCCTTGCCGTAGGCCGTGAACATGTTGTTCACCGCGACCCACAGGTAGAGGGGCCACCCCTCGGATATTCGACCGGCCCTGAAGTCCGGCCAGTGCTGGCTGGCGTCCTTGGAGACCCGGGGGTCGGTGAACAGGCGCTTGGCCACGGCGTGCCGGGTTATGAGCCAGCCCTCGACGCCCCCTGGGAGGGTTATCGGGACGGCGGGACCGGCGTCGCGGAAGCCGGCGGCCTCGGCTCTGATGTCGCTTCCTGTGGGGTCGATGAGGCGGGGTTTGAGGTCCACGGGCTGGTTCCCTTCTGGTCCGGGGCGATCGGGGTGAAGCGCGCGGGCAGGGCGACCAGGCCCCGGTGGAAGGGCCCAGGGCGCCACGACAACTCCTCATAGGGGACGGAGAGTGTGATGTCCACCAGCCAGCTGGTGAGCCGGTCGATCGCCGTCGCCGCGATCATCACGGCGGGCTGCTTCGCCGGGCAGCCGTGCGGACCCGCCGCGAACGCCAGGTGCGCGCCGGCGTCCGCCCTCGCCCCGGGCGGCAGTTCGGCCGCGGCGCCCGCGTTGGCGGCCGCGTAGGAGACGAGGACGGGGGTGCCGGCGGGGATCCAGGTGCCGTGCAGGTCGACGTCGCGACGCGGGAAGTGCGTGGAGAAGTTGGCCATCGGCGGCTCGTTCCACAGCACGTCGATGATGGCGTCGGACGAGGAGAGCGAGCCGCTGGAGAGGGTGCGGTAGTAGCGGGAGTCCGAGAGCATGCGGGCCAGCGCGTTGCCGATGAGGTTGGCCGTGGGCTCGTGGCCGGCCGTCGTCACCATCAGGAGCTGCCACTGCAGTTCCTCCTCGGTGAGGTCGGCCGGGTGCTGCAGCAGCCAGGAGGTCAGGTCCTCGCGCGGCTGCTCCCGCTTGAGGGACGTCAGGTTGGCCATGTAGGCGTTGAGATCGTTTATGGCCGTGATGGCGCCCTCGGGCGAACTGGAGTCCAGCAGGCTGGTCATCGCCGAGACGAGCCGGGCGCTGTAGGAGTCGGGCAGGCCGAACAGCTCGTTGAAGATCAGCAGCGGCAACACCCGCGCGTACTCGCCGATCAGGTCGGCCTCGCCGCGCTGCGCGAAGCCCTGGATCAGCCGGTCGGCGGAGCGGTGCACCATCTCGCGCAGGTCGTGCGGCTCGATCAGGTCGAGGCAGTCGGTGACGGCCTGCCGGTAACGGGCGTGCACGTCGCCGTCGTTGTAGAGCAGGTTGGGCCGCCAGGCCATCATCGGCATGATCTGGCTGTCCTGCGGGACGGTGTGCTGCCAGACCCGGGGGTCCTTGGAGTAGGTCTCGGTGTCGTGCAGCACCTCGAGCGCGGCCCGGTAGCTGGTCACCAGGGTGGCGACCACCCCGGGCGCCAGCTCCACCGGCGCGCAGGCGCCGAACTCCCTCAGCCTGGCGTAGACGGCGTGCGGGTTCTCGGCGAAGTCCGGACCGTACAGGGGGACGGGGCCCCCCAGCGCGTCGGTGTGTGGCGCGGGTCCGGGCGTTGGGTGGGTCACGACTGCTCCAGGACGGGGATGTTCAGCAGGTGCTCGGCGAGCCCCAGCAGTGCGGCCAGGGACGAGCCGCGGTCACGTGCGTCGCAGGTGATGAGGGGGGTCTCCGGGGCCAGGTCGAGCGCCTGCCGCAGATCCTCCTCGGGGTACTGGGGCGAGTCGGGGAAGACGTTCAACGCCACCGCGTAGCGGATCTCCTGCTCCTCGATGAGGCCCATGACCTCGTAGGAGTCGGCGATGCGGCGCGTGTCGGCCAGTATCAACGCGCCCAGGGCACCCTGGGTCAGGTCCTCCCAGAGGGCGTGGAAGCGCTTCTGTCCCGGGGTGCCGAAGAGGCACAGGGCCAGGTCGTCGCTCAACGACATGCGGCCGTAGTCGAGGCCGACGGTGGTGGTGGTCTTGTCGCGCACGCCCTCCAGGTGGTCGACGACGGCGCCGGTCGCCGTCATGACCTCCTCGGTGCGCAGCGGGGGGATGTCGGAGAGCGTGTTGATGATCGTGGTCTTGCCGACGCCGAACGGGCCGCTGACGATGACCTTCACCAGGCGCTGGTCAGGGTTGCGCAGGTAGATGCCACTACTGGAGCGCGCGGAGTCCACGGATCACCCTTTCGAGGAGCTGCTGGTCGGGCAGTTGGTCGTCCTGGGCGGGGGTGGGCGCGCGGACGATCAGCCAGCCCTCGTCGAACAGGTCGCTGACCACGACCTTGACGAAACTGACGGGCAGGGAGAGATGGGCGGCCACCTCCGCCAACGGCAGGGCCCCGTCCAGCAGGAGCTCCAACACGCGCCGGCCGGCCGGCGACAGGCTGGCCGGCACCTGGTCGGTGGCGGCGCGCAGCACCGTCAGCCGGTCCAGCACGTTCCGGCTGGGCCGGGTGCGGCCACCGGTCCACACGTACGGCGGAATCAGCCGCCGGTTCATGCCGGGAAGCCGTCCCCGCCGACGGGTGAGCCGCCCAGGTCGGAGCGCGGCGGGCTGCCCATCGCCTTGCCCAGGGTCTGCACCTGCTTCTGCATCTCGTAACTGACGTTGTCCATCGCCACGTTGGGCCCGGTGAAGACGGCGAGGTAGGTGTTCTCCGCGGCCGGGATGACGAACACGTACCCCTCGTAGGTCTCGACCATCACGAGGCGCAGCAGCGAGCGGCCGCCGAAGTAGGTCTGGCTGGTGCCCCGGCTGGAGGCCAGCAGCGAGGCGAGCACGGCCGAGAGCTTCTCCGCGGTCTCCCCGTCGAGGCCCGAGTGGGCCTCGAAGAAGCCGTCCGCCGTCACCACCATGGCGTGCTGGACGTTGGGGATCTCCAGGATGGGCGTCAGGACGAACGACAGGTCCACCTTGGGCCTGGTGACGGGCGTTCGGGCATTCATCGGCTGTCCCTCTCTGAGTCGTCCACATGATCCGCCGCGGTGACGGCGGGCTGCTCGCCGGTCTCCACGCGCCCGCGGGCCGTGCCCCGCTGCAGTGCGCCCATCCGGGACGCGGTCTCCTCGGGGTCGCGGTAGTAGATGTCGGGTGGCGGAGGGCTGTCGGCGGCGCGCCTGGCCGACCGCTGGGGGCGGCGGTGTCGACGCTGGGGCAACCCCGGCGGGGGCCCGTCGGCGGCCGCCTCCGGCGGCTCGGCGGCGAGGTCCTCGGCGCCGTGGCCTCCGGACACCGGGTCCTCGGCCACCGGGTCCGGTCGCACCGGCCACTGACGCGGCGGCGCCTCGGCCGGCGGCACGGTCGGCACCGGCGGCTTGGGGGCCACGGTGGAACCGGCGGGACCGGCGAACGAGTGGGGCGCGACGCCGAACGGCGCCATCGAGGACGGGGCCTGGGACGACGCCGTCCGCATCTGCGGCGGGGCCGGCACGTACGGCACGGGGGCCGTCGGCAGGTGCGGGGCCGCGCCCGTCGGCGCGGGCGTCGGCGGGATCAGGGCGCGCGGGTGGTCGTCCGAGACGGCGTGCAGCAGGTCGCCGGGGATGAACAGCACCGCCTTGATGCCGGCGTAGTGCGAGGGCTCGACCGAGACCTTGAAGCCGAACTGCTTGCAGAGCTGGCCGATGGCCGCGAAGCCGGTGGCCGGCGGGTCGCCGAGCTCCGAGAGGAAGACCTTGGCCTCGCCGGTGAGCAGCCGCCTGGCCTTGGTGAACTCGTCGCCGTTCATCCCGATGCCGGCGTCGTTGACGACGACCACCGCGCCGTTGTGCGCCTGGTGCAGGCCGACCTCGACCGGCAGCGAACCGTGCGAGTGGTGCACGGCGTTGGCCAACAGCTCGGCCACCACCACGGCCACCGACTCGGCGGCCCGGTCGGCCACCGCCACGGCGCGCGGCAGGTGGTTGTCGATCCGCACCCGGTCGTAGCTGGGGATGCGGGAGCTGGCGCCGAGCACCAGGTCGGGCAGCAGCGTCTTGGTCCGCACCAGGCCCGCGCCCGCGCCGCAGAGCACACGGGTGGCCTGCAGGCGGCGCAGGATCTGCTCGTTGAGGTAGTCCAGGGCCGCCAGCTTCTCGGCGAGCTCGGGGTCGTCGTACTTGTGGAGGAGTTCGTCCACCGAGGTCTGCAGCTGGTAGCACATCGTCTGCAGTTTGGTGGTCGCACCCCGCATCGCGGACTGCGCCGCGCCGTCGATCCGGGCACGTTCGTCGAGAATCGCCCTGGTCGCCTGCGCCAGCACCGCGTCCAGGGCGCCGCCCGCCTCGCCGCCGAGCAGCTCGGGGTGGAGGGGTCCCGGCACCCGGATGTGCGGGTGCCGCGAGTTGCGCGCCAGGGCGGGCAGCCGTCGGGAGGCCAGGTGACTGATCTCGGCGACCATCATCTGCTCGCGCCGCTCGGCCTCGGAAAGCCGACCGCGCAGCACGGCGAGCTCCGCGTCCGCGGTGTCTGCCCTGCGCCGCAGGCCCATGACCCGCTGGCGCCTTGGCGGCCAGTAGACGGCGAGCAAGACCGCCGCCACCGAGGCCACCACGAGGCACGCCACCGCCGCCGCCGGTATCTGCATGGTTCAACTCCCGAGAAATCACGCAACGTGGATGCGGAACGCGCCCAGGCAACCACCCGGAAGTCGACCGAGCACATCAACCCCGGCCGGGGACTCGCCACAGCCGACCCACTTGCTCAACGCGCGCCACGGTAGGTCCCGTTCGCAACGTCAGGGCAGCAGGGGCCAAATTCAAACAGCCGTCAAGCGAGCACGCAAGGTGGTGACTGTTGCGCGATGTGAAGGCCCAGCGTGCGCCGGCGCGAACAACCCACGGCGTGCAAGCCGCGTCTTCAAAAAATGGTGGGGTGGTGAGCGCCCCCGATCTGAGAGGCTTCGCCCGTGGCCACCCCGAGCACCGACGACGCGACCGTACCCCTGGCCCCGCCGGCCGACGCCGCCAGCGGCCCGCCGGCCTGGCGGGTGCTGCTCGACTACGTCCGCCCGCACCGCGGCGCCCTGTTGGCGGGCGCGCTGCTCTCGCTGGTCACCAGCGCCACCGGGCTCGCGCTGCCGCTGGTCGCCAGGAGCCTGATCGAGAACCTGTCGGATGATGGTCCGATCGGCGCGGCCCTGCTGCTGATGAGCGTGCTCGTGCTCGCCAACGCGGGCGTGGGCGCCCTGGGTTCCTACGTGCTGCAGCGCACCGCGGAGTCGGTGGTGCTGACCGCCCGCCGTTCGCTCGTCGGCTTCCTGATCAGGCTGCGGGTCTCGGCGGTGGACGGCACCGAGCCGGGAGACCTGCTCTCCCGTGCCACCTCGGACACCACGCTGCTGCGCGCCATGACCACCAACTCGCTGGTCGGGCTCGGCACCGGCGGACTGACGCTGGTCGCCACGTTGGTGATGATGTGCTTCGTCGACCTGGTGCTGCTCGGCGTCACCCTCGCGGTGATCACGCTGGCCGCCGTCGTCATCGGGCTGATCGTGCCGGCGATCAACCGGGCGAGCAAGCGGGCCCAGGAGTCGGTGGGGCAGATGGGCGCGGCGCTCGAGCGGGTGCTGGGCGCGCTGCGCACGGTCAAGGCGTCGGGCGCCGAGGAGCGCGAGGAGGAGACGGTGCGCCGGGCGGCCGAGGCGTCCTGGCGGGAGAGCGTGCGGGCCGCCAAGTGGTCGGCGCTGGCCGGGAACACGGCGGGCCTCTCCATGCAGTTCGCGTTCATCACGGTGCTGGCGGTGGGCGGCGCCCGGGTGGCCACGGACGCCATCTCGGTGGGCACCCTGGTGGCCTTCCTGCTCTACGTCTTCTACCTGATGGCGCCGATCCAGGAGGTCGTACAGGCGGTCACGCAGTACCAGGTGGGCGCGGCGGCGATCAGCCGGATCCAGGAGGTGGCCGCGCTGCCGGCCGAGCCGGCGCCCCGTGGCGCGGCGCGCCCGGTGCCGGCCGGCGCGGCGCCGGCCTCGGTCACCTTCGAGGGCGTGCGGTTCCGCTACGGGCCCGAGCTGCCGGAGATCCACCACGGCGTCGACTTCGTCGTCCCGCCGCGCGGCCTGACGGCGTTCGTCGGCCCGTCGGGCGCCGGCAAGACCACCGTCTTCTCGCTGATCGAGCGCTTCTACGACCCCACCGAAGGACGGGTGCTGGTGGACGGTGTGGACGTGGCCGAGTGGGACCTGGTCGAGCTGCGGGCCGCCATCGGCTACGTGGAGCAGGACGCGCCGGTGCTCTCCGGCACGCTGCGGGAGAACCTGCTGTTCGGCGCGCCGGAGAGCGACGAGGACGCGCTGCGGGAGGCCGTGCGGACCACGCGTCTCGACGGCCTGGTGGCCCGGCTGCCGGACGGTCTTGACACCGTGGTCGGGCACCGCGGCACCAAGCTGTCGGGCGGCGAGCGGCAGCGGGTGGCGATAGCCCGCGCCCTGCTGCGCCGGCCTCGGCTGCTGCTGCTCGACGAGGCCACCTCGCAGCTGGACGCGGTGAACGAGGCGGCGCTGCGGGACACGGTGGCCGAGGTGGCGCGGGACACCACGGTGCTCGTGGTGGCGCACCGACTGTCCACGGTGACCTCGGCGGACCGGATCGTGGTGATGGACGCGGGCCGGGTGCAGGCGGTGGGCACCCACCGGGAACTGGTCGCCGGATCCCCGCTGTACGCGGAGCTGGCGGCCACCCAGTTCCTGGCAACGGCCGAGCTCAGCTGAGCTCTCGGGGCCGCCCGGTCAGGGCTCGGCTTGGCCGATTACCGGCTCTTGTCACGTCCATATGCTTGAAGACATGCGCATTGGCACGCTGGCACACGCGGCGGGGGTGACCGCCAAGACCATCCGGTTCTACGAGCGGGCCGGGTTACTCCCGGAACCGCCGCGCACCCCCTCCGGCTATCGGGACTACCCGCCGGAGAGCGCCGACCGGCTGGTCTTCATCCGGGGCGCGCAGGCCGCCGGGCTCAGCCTGGCCGAGATCCGCGACGTCCTGACGATCCGCGACAGCGGTCAACCCCCGAACGGCGCGGTGGCGGACCTGATAGCCGCGCAGCTCCGGCAGGTCGAGGCCCGCCTGGCCGAGCTCACCCACGCCCGCAACGCGCTGCGCGAGTTGACGGGCTGCGGCTGAGCCGACCGGCGGGCCTCTCTCGTGCGGTCCGCGCCTACGGCGCGGGGGTGGTGACGGTGAAGGGCGTGCCGTCCCCGAGGTGGAGGATGCCCTTGCCGGGGGTGGGTTGTTCGACGGCCGCGCTGCGCGGCAGCTTGGCGCCGATGAGTTCGCCGACCCGATGGGTGCTCGGCGAGAGCAGCACGCCGCGCCGGCACTTCTTCACGTCGACCTGCCAGCCGGAGAAGCCGCCGCCCAGGTCGCCCTCGTCACCGCCGAGGATCAGGTAACGGCCCAGCTGCGCGCCCTGGTTGAGGATGGTCTTCAGCTCGTCCCCGGCGTCGCAGCGGCGCAGGTCCTCGCCGTCGTCCATCATGAAGACGATCGGGTCGGCCAGTGAGGAGGTGCTCATCGCCTCCCGGACCTCCTTGTTGGTGAGGTTGTCGCCGGTGAACACCTGCAACACCCCCTCCTGGCCCGCGAGGTCGCGCAGCGGCGTAGGCCGGGGCGCGGCGATGACCAGCCGGACGCCGCGCTTGAGGTAGGACTTGGCGAGCATCGTCAGCACCGTGGAGCGGCCGGACTTGGCCGGTCCCGCGACGATGAACGCCGGGGTGCCCTGGCCCAGGTCGGGGCCGTAGCCCATGAGTTCGTCGCCGCCGACGCCGACCAGGCCCCAGAGCCGGGACTCAGACGCCTCCGGGTCGCGCATCTCCCAGGCGTCCTCGAAGGTGAGCCGGCTGGGCAGCACGTCGACCCGCAGCGGCCGCTTGGCGCGCGGCACGGCCGCGTCCCGCTCGGTGGCCCAGGCGCCGATGGACTCCAGCGCCGCGGCCTGGGCCTGGCCCGACAGTTCGTCGGCGAGCACGGCGACCTGGATCTGGGTGCCGGCCTGGTTGCGGATCATGCGGCCGTCCGGGATGTTCTCCGGGACCTTGCGGGCGGTGAGTCCGACGCCGCTGTAGTCGCCGCGGTCGGGGAGCCGCAGCGCGTACCGCTCCTCGGTGAGGGTGGCGATCCGGCCGGAGAGCACGCTGCGGTCGCCGGCGATGATCAGGTGGATGCCGACGCTGGCGCCCTCCCGCATCAGCGTGAACAGCTCGTCGGTCAGGGCGCCGTGGTCGATCTCGCCCAGCGTGTTGCCCCAGCCCTCCCAGCGGTCGAGCAGCACCACGATGTGCGCGAGCCGGTTCTCCGGGGCGGCGGTGGCGCGCTGCTCGCTGATGTCGGCGAGCGCGTCCCTGGCCAGCATCTCCTGGCGGCGGTCGAGCTCCTGCCGGAGCCGGCGCAGCAGCCGGCGGACCCGCTCGACCTGGGTGCGGCTGACGACGGCGCCGCAGTTGGGCAGCTTGGTGAGGGCGTTGAGCGCGCCGTTGCCGCAGTCGATGCCGTAGATGTGCACGTCGACCGCCGAGTGGACCCAGGCGAGCGAGCCGGCGATGGTGCGCAGCAGCTGGGAGCGGCCGCTGCGGGGCTGGCCGCCGACCAGCATGTGGCCGAAGGTCTTGAAGTCGATGGCCAGCGGGCGCCTGGCCTGCTGGTCGGGCAGATCCTCGACGCCGAACGGGGCGGCGCGCAGGGCGCCGGCCGGGACGGGGTGTTCGAGTTCGGCGAGCAGCACCTTCTCGGGGAGGGCGGGCAGCCAGGGGCTGTGCTGCTTGGGGAAGCCGAGCTGGTGGTCGGCCTCGATGATGGCGTCGACCAGCACCTTGAGGTCGGTGATCTCCTCCTCCTCGGCCTTCTGCCCCGGCGGGCGGCGCAGTTGGGCGCGGCCCAGGTCGTGCCAGTCGAGTCGGCCGATCCAGGGCCGGGAGACGGACGTGTCGACGGCGCCCGGACGGCGGCCGCCGACGCGTCCCGACTGGAACGGCACGAGCGAGGCGTGGCCGAGGCGGACGTAGGCGCGTCCGGGCGTGGACTTGGCGATGAAGCCGGCGTCCGGCGCGTCGATGACGTCCGTGGACTCGCTGCCGTCGGTGACGCGCAGCGCGATCCGGAGGTTGGTGTTGGCGCGGATCTCGGGCGAGACGACGCCGCTCGGCCGCTGGGTGGCGAGCAGCAGGTGGATGCCGAGCGAGCGGCCGCGCTGGGCGATGTTGACCAGGCCCTTCACGAAGTCCGGCAGTTCGCGGACCATCGAGGCGAACTCGTCGATGACGATGAGCAGTCGGGGCAGCGGGGCCAGGCTGCCCGGGTTGCGGCGGGCCAGGTCCTGGTAGTCCTCGATGTCCTTGGCGCCGACGCCGGCCAGGATGTGCTCGCGGCGGGTGAGCTCCGCGCCGAGCGAGGCCAGGGCGCGTTCCACCAGGTAGTTGTCGAGGTCGGTGACCATGCCGACGGTGTGCGGCAGTTGGACGCAGTCCTTGAACGCGGAGCCGCCCTTGTAGTCGACCAGTACGAAGGTCATGTTGTCGGGCGTGTTGGCCACCGCGAGGGAGGCGACGATGGTCTGCAGCAGCTCGGACTTGCCGGATCCGGTGGTGCCGGCGATCAGGCCGTGCGGGCCGTCGCGACGCAGGTCGATCGCGAACGCGCCGTCGTAGGACTCGCCGATGACGGCCTCGGTCGACTGGCCGCCGAGCCGCCAACGGGCCGCGATGGCGCCCGCGGTGGGCGGCTCCATCTCGATGACGTCGAGCAGCCGGCTGGCGGAGGGCAGCGCCGCGTCCTCCGACTCGCCGCTGATGTCGCGGATCGGGGCGAGCGAACGGGACAGCAGCTCGCACCACTCGGGCAGCACCCAGTCGGGACGCACGCCCCTGATCCGCCAGGCGCCGGCCTGCTCGACCCGCAGCCGGTCGGCGACCTGGGTGAGGGTGGAGCCGACGGGCTGGTCCACGCCGGGGGCGCCGGGCTGGCCGCCCATCGCGGGCGCGGCGAGGAAGGTGTGGAAGCCGGTGGCGTAGCCGGCCTGGCGCGGTCCTGTGGTGGCGGCCTTGTTCGGGTCGGGCTCGGCGACGACGACGGCCTGGCACTCGCCGGGCAGGAACCGCTCCTCGTCGTCCAGGCAGATGGCGAACATGGACGCCTCGGGCCCCTCGGTGAGCAGCCGGATGACGCCGGGCAGCGACCGCATCCGTCGGGAGCCGTCGAAGACGACGACGATGTCGGGGTCCTTGAACGTGGTCTGGCCCTTGCTGCGGGCCTCCTTGCGGGCCTTCTGCCGGGCGTCGAGCAGGGCGGTCAGCTCGGCGATGCGGGCGCCGACGGTCTCGGCGTCGGTGCCGACCAGCACGTTGGTGTTCTGCTCGGGCAGCGGGCGGGCGTGCGGCAGCCAGCGCACCCAGTTCCAGCTGTGCTGCCCCGAGCCGTCGGTGAGCACGAACAGTTGGACGTCGACGTGGCTGTGCAGGACGGCGATCTGACCGACCGCCCAGCGGGCGAGGGCCCGCGCGGTGTCGCCCTGGCCGGCGAAGCCGACGACGCCGAGGGTCCGCAGCGGCAGGGTGATGGGCGCGTCGGCGATCTTCCACAGCACCTGGCGCTTGTGGTCGTCCTGCTCGGGGTCGTTGAGCATGACCTCCGAGTCGAGTTCGGCGGTGCCGACGCGCAGCAGCAGGTGGTCGTTGTCGGTGCGGCGGCGCTCCCAGAGGCGGGTGCGGGGGCCGGTGGCCTGGGCGAGGACGGTGGCCGGGTCGGGCGCGGCGTGCCGGCGGGCGAAGCGCTCGGCGATCAGCGCGGCCCTGGCGTCGGCCTCGATCCTGGCCTTGCGCTCGTTGTACTCGGCGACCTTCTGGGCGTGCGTGATGCGGCCGCGCTTCTTGTCCATGAAGTAGTTGGACAGCAGCATGACGGGGCTGAGGAACGCCATCATGAGGAAGATCCAGCGGCCCGTGAAGGAGGCCATGGCGACGGCGCCGACGAGCGGCAGCAGGGCCATCAGCCAGGGCATGGGCCGGCGTTCCCGCTCGCCTGGCGGGCGGGGGAGGTTGAACTTGGTCTCCCGCTCGGGCGGCAGCAGTCGCGGCGGCCGGTTGTAGTCGAGCCCGACGCCGTCCTCGGAGACCTTGAGCGCGGCGTCCGGCGGGAAGTACGGGGTGAGCTCGAACAGCGAGTCACCGATGGAGAGTTGCTTGCCGAGCTTCCAGTCGGCGCGGTCGCCCTCGGTGTGGACGAAGGGCTCGCCGTCGAGCAGCGGCTGGTTCTCGGTGTAGACCGTGACCTTGGCCGTCCCGTCGGCCGCGACGCGCAGCGTGAAGGCGCGTTCCGGGAGGCTCGGGTCCTGGACCCGGACGTGCGTGTTCTGTCCGCTGCCGACCTCGATCTTGCCGTGGCCGACGCGGTGCACGGCGCCGGCCGCCGGGCCGCCGACGATCCGCAGTTCGACGACGCCGGCCGGCTCGCCGGGCCAACAGCCGTTGGCGTTGTGCAGGCTGACCACACTGCCCTCGCGCAACGGCGACTGGCCGAGGGTGAGCGAGGGTTCGAGGTACTGGCCGCCCACGAAGAGGTGAACGGGTTCGCCACCGTAGCCGCCGGACCCCACGGCCTGCGCGAACTCCGGCGCCAGATCGGCGAGCTGAGTCTCGGCGTCCGCGTCGATCACCGCGTCCGCGGCGTGTCCCCCGACCGGGTCGACGACGGTAAGCGTCAGACGCACGGCGCTCCTCCCCTTTGTCCTACGTTGCCTGCCTGTCCGCAGTGGACATGCCCATAATTGCATCCCCCGCGTCGACGGGATTCGGGCGTGCACCACTGCAACCGCCACGGCCCGCACCGCGTCCAGGCTGGTGACCGTGGCGCACGGGACGACCCCTTGACCGGGGGTGTCGGCACGTGCCTCCCGGACGTAGGCTGCCACCAGCGTTGCCGCCACCGGAAGTCGGGGCGCCACGCCAGGCATACGCAAATCCGCGGGGGGACGCGCCTCCGCAGCATCGAGGAGGGGGTCTTCGTGGCCGACCTGAATATCACGTATGAGGAGATGAGGTCCGCTGCCCAGCGGCTCAAGACCGAGTACACGAACATGGACGCGAAGCTGGACGAGCTGCGCTCCTTCATCGAGGGCCTGATCGAGGACGGCTACTCGGCGCGTTCCGGCCGGGCGTTCGGCGAGTCGTTCACCGAGTTCGTCAACGGCGCCCGGGAGATGCTCGGGGGCCTCGAGGGCATGGGCGGCTTCCTGGAGACCGCGGCCGACGCCATGGAGGAGACCGACTCCTCCCTGGAGAGCGGCATCCGCGGGCAGTAGTCCTCGTTCCCGTTCCGGGACCGGGCGGTGTCACGGCGCTGGGTGTGCGCCGGGGCACCGCCCTTCGCTTTCTCACAGGATTTCCCCAATGTGCCCGCGGGTTGACGCCCCGCGCCGCTCTGGACAGACTGTCCAGAGTTGGTCGGATCTTCTAACTTCCGCTGGGGGCGCCGTGGCGCACTATCTCGACGAGCGGTCGGGTCGGACGTACGCCATCGCCCCCGACCGGTGGCGCGGCGACGACGGGGCGCCGCTGACCGTCGCCCCGCTGCCCGGCATCGGGCCGGCCGATGTCGACGCCGCCGAGCGCTCACTGTGGCGCTACCGCGCGGCCCTGCCCGAGGTGGCGCGGCCGGTCTCGCTCGGCGAGGGCCGCACCCCGCTGGTCGCCGGGGACTGGGGCGGCACGGACGTCCGCTTCAAGCTGGAGTGGTTCGCGCCCACCGGCAGCTTCAAGGACCGCGGCGTCAGCGTGCTCGTCTCCCATCTGGCCGCCTCGGGCGTCACCGAGGTGATCGAGGACAGCTCGGGCAACGGCGGCGCCTCGGTCGCCGCCTACTGCGCGGCCGCCGGCATCCGCGCCCGCGTCCTGGTGCCCGCCGGCACCTCCCCCGCCAAGGTCCTGCAGACCCGCGCCTACGGCGCCGAGGTCGAGGAGGTCCCGGGCGACCGCGACGCCACCGCCGCGGAGGCCCTGCGCCGCGCCGCCCACACCCCGTACGCGAGCCACAACTGGCACCCGTACTTCCTCCAGGGCACCAAGACCATCGCCTACGAGCTGTGGGAGGACCTGGGCTTCACCGCCCCCGACGCCGTCGTGACCGTGGCCGGCGCCGGCAGCCTGGTGCTCGGCTGCGACCTGGGCTTCGGCGAGCTGCTCGCCGCCGGAGGGATCGCCCGCCGCCCCCGACTGCTGGTCGCCCAGCCGGCCAACTGCGCGCCGCTGCACGCCGCGTACCAGGGCGCCGACCGGCCGGCGTTCGCGCCCACCATCGCCGAGGGCGCCGCCATCCGGGAGCCCGTGCGAGCCCCTGAGGTGCTGGCCGCGATCCGCCGCTCCGCCGGCGACACCGTCGCGGTCCCGGAACCCGACATCGCGGCCGCCGTCCGCCGGCTCGCCGCCGCGGGCCTCTACGCCGAACCGACGAGCGCCACCGCCGCCGCGGCCGTCGACGCCTTCCGCGCGCGGGGCGCGATCCGTCCCGGCGAGACGACCGTGGTCGTCCTCACCGGCAGCGGCCTCAAGGCACCCCACCTGGTGAGCCGCCTCCTCGCCCCCGGGAGCGGCGCGTGAGGGACCCGCTGTCCGAGGACGAACTGCTGCTGCGCGAGGCCGAGAAGATCGTGACGGCCATCGGCCGGATGTTCCCCGGCCTGTGCGAGGTGGTGCTGCACGACCTGCGCGACCCGGAGCACGCGGTCCGCGCCATCGAGAGCGGCCTCTCGGGCCGCGTCGTCGGCGACCCGGCCACCGAGATCGGCCTGGCCAGGATCCAGGACCCGGACTTCCCCGACGTCCTGCAGAACTACCCCAACCGCTTCCCCGACGGCCGCCCCGCCAAGAGCACCTCCATCGGCATCCGCAACAGCAGCGGCGCCTACGTCGCCGCCATCTGCCTCAACCTGGACGTCTCCGCCCTCGGCGCCGCGGCCGCCGCCCTGACCGCGCTGGCCCGCACCGAGGCCGAAGAACGCCCGCCGGCCGAGACCCTGCGCGCCCGCACCCTCGACGAACTACGCTCGGCCGCGGCGGAGTTCGCCACCGCCCGGGGCAGCGTCAGCCCGCGCGGGCTGCGCGCCGCCGACAAGCGGGAACTGGTCCGCGACCTCAGGGACCGGGGCTTCCTCCAGGTCAAGCACGCCGTCCCCACCCTGGGCGAGATCCTCGGCGTCTCCCGGGCCACGGTCTACAACCACCTCAGGCAGGCCCCGGGTGAGACGACCGCTTATGCGGGTGCGTCGCTCGACGATGGCCGCCGGGCGGTGCCGGGCCGTTGACTCGGGGCATGTCGATCACCACCGCCGCCCCCGCCGCGACCGCGCCGGTCGCCCTCGTCGCCGCCGTCCTGACACTCCTCACGGCGGGCGCCATGGCGGGCCTCTTCCTCGGCTTCTCGGTGGCCGTGATGCCCGGGCTCGACTCGCTCGACCCCGAGGCGGCGGCCGACGCCATGCGCCGCGTCAACGAGCGGATACTCAACCCGCTGTTCCTCTCCGCCTTCACCACCGTGCCGCTGACCGCCGGCGCGGCCGGCGGCCTGCTGCTGTGGCTCGGCCACCGGGCCGCCGGCTGGGCCTTCCTGCTCGCCGCCGTGGTCTACCTGCTCGGCACCTTCCTGCCGACCGCGGCCGTCAACGTGCCGCTCAACGACGCCCTCGCCGCGGGCGGCACCTGGTCCGACTACAGCCCCCGCTGGACCACCTGGAACACCGTCCGCGCCGCCTTCGCCACCCTCACCCTGCTGCTCTCGGCGGGCGGCCTCTGCCTGTGGTCACGCGACGCGTGACCCCTGCCGAGGGCTTGGCCACCCACGACGCAGGCGGCGCGGCGCTTCCGCGGCCGCGCTTCGCGCGGACCGACCGGCGGATCGCTGGCACGGGGTGCCGGCCCCGCCGCCGCCCCAGCCGGGCGGGCGGGGCGGTGGCGTGGGGCGCCCTCACCCAGCAGACCTCGCTCCGGGGCGGGCGGTCGGGGCGGTGCCGCGGCGCCTTGACCCGGCACTCTCCGCGCGGAGCCAGCGACGCGGCATCCGCAGCCGCGCGGCGGGCGCGGTGGCCGACACTCGCGCGCCACGCGTCGAGCGGCTGACGGCAGACACCGGCCGGCCCCTGCCGCGACGGCCGTCACGCACCGACCCAGCGCACGGCACCGGCCCACCCGGACCGGCCGCCAGACCACTTACGCACCCGCGCGGAGCGCACAACTCCGCCCGCAGCCGCGCGCCACGCGTCGAGCGACTGACGGTGGACACCGACCGGCCCCTGCCGCGACGGCCGTCACGCGCCGGGCCGGCCGCCAGGCCGTTCCGCACCCGCGCGGAGGGCACGGCGCGGTGCCGGCCGCAGGCCGGCGCCGCGCCGTGGCTACGGCCGCCAGCCGCTCCGCCGCTTCGCGGCTTCGCCGCGCAGCGGCACCGCGTCACCGCGTCACCGCGTTACCGCGTAGCGAACTCCGCGTCCAGCGCGGCCAGTTCCGACTCGAACCTGGCGCGGGCCGTCGCCTTCTCGGTGGGCGGCAGCCAGGACGCGTCGATGGAGTTCAGGGCCATCTGCCGCAGCCTGGACCGTGGTACGCCGATCGTCTCGGCCGCGATCCGGTACTCGCCGACGAGGCTGGTCGGGAACATGCCGGGGTCGTCGGAGGCCAGGATCACGTTGAGGCCGGCGTCCAGCATCGCGGCGATCGACGCGCGGCGCCACGGCCGCCAGGAGCGGCGCGACGTGGTGGAGATGACGGTGAACGGCACGCCCTCGTCCCGGCAGCGCGCCACCACCGCGTCGTCCTCCAGGACGTAGTAGCCGTGGTCGATCCGGTCGCAGCCCAACAGGTCGAGGCAGGTCACGGTGTTCACCGCCACCGGCGCGTGCTCCGAGGCGTGCGCCGTGCGGCGCAGTCCCGCCTCGCCCGCCAGCCGGTACGCCTCGGCGAACCGCTCGGGCGGGCCCGCGACCTCCAGGTTGACCAGGCCGATGCCCGCCAGGTACTCGTGCTCCACGGCCACCACCCGCCGCACGTAGTCGAGCGCCCAGTCGGCGTCCTTGCTGCGGTCGATCGAGCCGATCAGCCGGCCCGTCATCCCGAAGTCGCGCTCCGCGAGCCGGATGCCCTCCGCGCACGCCTCGACCATCCCGGCGAAGCCCAACCCGGCCAGCCGCGGCGGCACGTCGTCCACGTGCAGCTCCAGGTGCCGGACGGCGCCGCGGTGCGCGTCCTCGAACGCCTCGTAGGTGATCCGGGTGAAGTCGTCCGCGTCCCGCAGCGCCTCCTCCACCCAACCGCTCGCCCTGAAGAGGGAGTAGGAGACCTCCGGCTCGTCCGGCGCCCGCTCCTGCGGCACCGGGATCCGGGTGTTCCGGTACAACTCCGGGTCGGGCGGCAGCGAGTTGATGTCGCGCCAGATGGCCTCCGGCTCGGCCGGCAGGTCGAGCCCCGCGCGGCGGGCGAGTTCGGCGAAGGTCGACGCCCGCGTGGTGCCGATCAGATGGACGTGCAGGTCCGCCTTGGGCATCCGCGCCAGGTACTCGAGGTCGACGTCGTGCGGTGTCTCAGACATGGCTCACTTACGGAAGTGGAATGCCCGGGCCGGCGAGGGCAGCTCCGCGTCGCCGGCCCGGGCGTCTGTGGGTGGGGGTGATACGTGGGGAAGGAAGGGACCCGGCTCAGCCGCCGGAGACCTCACGGGCGAACCGCTCCACCCACTCGGTGCGGTTGTCCACCAGTTGCTGCGGGTCGAGCGTCTCGTAGCCGGCCGCGACCGGGTCGGTCGCCGCCTCGCCCATCAGCTCCGCGAACGTCTCGGACGGCGCCACCTCCGGGTTCACCGGCAGGTCCGACTCCACGCTCGCCTGCTGTCCCTCGGCCGACAGCATGTAGTCGATGAAGGCGTAGGCGCCCTCGGCGTTCGGCGCGCCGTCCGGGATCATCAGCCGGTTCGTCGCCATGTAGCGGCCCTCGGCCGGCGGCACCCAGTTCACCGGCTCGCCGGCCGCGATCAGCGGCGGGACGAAGGCGCTGATCGTCGGCACGGCCGCGATCTCGCCCTGGGAGATCAGGTTGGTGACCTCGGTGGTCGAGCTGTAGAACTGCAGGACGTCCGGCGCCCATTCGCCCATCGTCGAGAACGCGGTGTCCATGTCGTAGGGGCCGTCGCCGAACTGGGTGCCGATGCCGGAGGCCGTCAACTGCCCGGCGGTCGCGGAGATGTCCGGCAGCGCGACCCTGCCGGCCAGCGCCGGGTCGCCGAAGGTGCCCCAGTCGGCGGCCTCCTCGGCGCTCAGCTCGTCCGTCCGGTAGAGGACGCCGTTGAGCTGGTAGGTGTAGGCCGGCCCCGCGTAGGCGTCGTCGACCGCGAAGTCCGCGATGGCGTCCAGGTTCGGCACGTCCTCCGCGTCGAACTCCTGGAAGAGGCCCTGGTCCTGGCCGAGCGCCGCGAAGGTGTCGGAGATCAGCATCACGTCGATGCCCGGGTCCCCGGCCGCCAGCTGGAGCTGGGTGAGCCGGTCGGCGTTGCTGCCGCTCTCGATCTCGACCGTGGCGCCGGTGGCCTCCTCGAACGGCTCCACGATGTTGGCCTCGAAGTCCTCCTGCCCGAAGGGGAAGGTGGACACCACGATGGTGGCGCCCTCCAGGCCGTTCCCGCCCTCGCCGCCGGAGCCGGCGTCGTCCGACGAGTCGGAGCCGCAGGCGTTCAGGGTCAGCGTGGTGGCCACCACGCCGGCGCCCACCGCGACCAGCCTGGGCAACCGTCGTCTCGTCCGCTTCACGTTCATGGGGTCGTGCTCCGTTCGTGCGTGTACTGAAGGCTTCAGCCGGCGAGCGGCACCAGATGGTCGGGGCGCGCGGAGACCGTCACCCTGCCTCCCGGAGTCAGCGCGGCGCGGTCCTCGGGGGTGAGCTCGTCGCCCCGCAGCGAGGCGACCAGCGGCGTGGTGTCGCCCTCGGTCTCCTTCGCGTCGAGCGAGACGCGGACCTCCACCCCTCGGTAGGCGATCGCCCGCACCGTCGCGGAGACCGCGGTCTCCCCGCCCGCCGCGTCGCCGGTCGTGACGGTCAGCAGCTCGGGCCGTACCGTCACCAGGCCACGCCCGGGCAGGGTGAGGAAGTTCTCGTAGCCGAGGAACTCGGCCACGAACCGGTTGGCGGGCGCGGGGAACAGCTCCTCGGGCGCGCCCTGCTGCATCACCCGGCCCGCGTTCATCACGACCATGTGGTCGGACATCTCCAGGGCCTCCTCCTGGTCGTGGGTGACCAGGACGACGGTGAGGCCGGTCTCCGCCTGGATGCGGCGGATCTCGCCGCGCATCTGCACCCGCAGCCGGGCGTCCAGGTTGGACAGCGGCTCGTCGAGCAGCAGCAGCCGCGGCCGGATGGCGATGGCGCGGGCCAGCGCCACCCGCTGCTGCTGGCCGCCGGAGAGCGCCTTGGGCCGGCGGTCGGCGAGGTGGCCGAGCCCGACCAGTTCCAGCGCTTCCGCGACCCGCCGGTTCCGTTCGGGCTTGGCCACCTTGCGCAGCTTCAGCCCGAAGCCGACGTTGGCGGCGACCGTCATGTGCGGGAAGAGCGCGTAGGACTGGAAGACCATGCCGAGGCCGCGCTTCTCGGGCGGCGTGGCGGTGTGGTCCTCGCCGCCGATCCTGATCGTTCCGGCCGACGGCTCCAGGTAGCCGGCGAGCATCCGCAGCGACGTCGTCTTGCCGCAGCCGCTCGGCCCGAGCAGCGTGGTGAGGGCGCCCTCGCGGATGGTGAGATCGATCGAGTCGACGGCGGTGAAGTCGCCGAAGTGCCGGCTGACCCCCACGAACTCGGCGGCGGTGGTCATCGGTTGATACCTCCGAAGATGCGGGCGAAGCCCAGGACGCGTTCGGCGACAAGGGCGAGCACGACGGTTCCGGCGAGCAGCAGCGTGGACATCGCGGCGATGATCGGCGTGTAGTTCTGCTGGACGTAGTCGAGCATGGTGACGGGCAGGGTGCGGAAGTCGCGGGACTGGAGCAGCAGCGAGATCGGCACGTTGTTGAAGGAGGTGACGAAGCTCAGCAGCGCCGCCGAGATGATGCCGGGCCGCAGCACCGGCAGCGTCACGGCGAAGAAGGTCCGCAGCGGCGAGGCGCCGAGGCCGCGGGCCGCCTCCTCCAGCGCCGGGTCGGCGAGCACCAGCGAGGCGCCGGTGACACGCACGGTGTACGGCAGCAGCAGGGCGGTGTGGCCGATGAGCAGCGCCTGGAAGTTGTCCAGCTTCATCTGGAGCATCAGCTGCTGGAAGAGGGCGAGGCCGACCACCAGCTCGGGCAGCACCAGCGGGGACAGGAACAACCCCTCGACCAGGGACTTGCCGGGCAGCCGGCCGCGCATGATCGCCAGCGTGGCGGGGATGCCGACGGCGAGGGCCACCGCCGTGGAGAGCGCGGCGAGTTGGAGGCTGGAGACGAGGGCGTCCGTGAACGGCTGGTAGCTGGTGGCCTCCTCGAACCAGCGCGTCGAGAAGCCCTCGGGCGGGAAGCGCAGGGTCTCGCCTTCGGTGAACGCGGTGGCGACCACGAACAGGATCGGCACGATCATCACGATGTAGCCGAGCACGGCGAGGGCCGCGGCTACGGGGCTTCGGCGCTTCACCTGATCTGCCCCTTCCGACTCGCGAGGGTGGAGGCGACGTAGACCAGGAGCACCAGCACCGTCATCACGATCGCCGTCGCGGAGGCCGCGGCCCAGTCGAGGGTGACGCCGGAGTAGCTGTACAGCTGGGTGGAGAGCATCCGTTGCCGGGAGCCGCCCAGCAGGTAGGGCGTGGTGTAGGCGGTGACGGCGCCGGCGAAGACGAGGGTGGCGGCCATCGCGATGCCCGGCATGGACAGCGGGATCACCACGCTCCACATCGTCCTGGTCCGGCCGGCGCCGAGCCCGCGCGCCGCGTCGTCCAGGCCGGCGTCGACCTGGGCGACGGCCGAGTAACAGGTGACGATGGCCAGCGGCAGGAAGAGCTGCACCAGGCCGAGGACGACGGCGAGTTCGGTGTAGAGCAGCTGCGGCGCCTCGTCGGATATGCCGAGGGCGGTGATCGCCCGCCCGACCACGCCGTTGCTGCCGAGCACCACGAGCCAGCCGTAGGTGCGCACCACGTTGCTCAGCAGCAGCGGGAAGATCGCCAGCGCGAGCAGCGGCCCGGCCCAGCGGGACCGGGAGCGGGCCAGCAGGTAGGCGGTCGGGAAGCCGAGCAGCACGCAGATCGCGGTGACGACGAGGCCGACGCGGAGCGTGCGCCAGATGATCTCCAGGTCGTAGGGGTCACTGAGCATCCGGCCGAGCCGGTCGAGGACTTCGCCCGTCTCCACCCGGGGTGGCGACAGCAGCATCACGAGGGAGGGCGCGACGACGCCTCCCACGAGCAGCGCGAGCCCGGGCAGCAGCAGCGCGAGCGCTATTCGGCGCGATCGGATCAAAGTGTGTCCTGGGTAGCTCTCTGGGTTGCTCTCTGTGTCCACAACCGGTTGCGCAACCGGTTGCGGTGACAGTAGTTTGCTGAGCGGTGCCGCGTACAGGGGGCGTTATTAACTCTTTGTAAAAGTCCCCGAGCGCCCTTCACCCTGGGTAAGATCACCCGCACACGATTGAGGAGTCCGGTGCCAACGCTCGACGACGTCGCCAGGGCCGCCGGCGTCTCCAAGTCCACGGCTTCCAGAGCCCTTTCCCGGCCCGCCCTGGTCGCCCCCGAGACGGTGCTGCGGGTCCGGCAGAGCGCGGAGCGGCTCGGCTTCGTCCCCAACCGCGCGGCGACCGCGCTGGCGCGCGGCCGCACCGGGATCGTCGCGGTGGTCGTCCCCACCCTGGAGAACGCGTTCTTCACCCCGATCATCGGCGGCGCCCAGCACCGCGCCGCCGAGTCCGGACTCCAACTCACCGTCGTGGTCAACGCGTTGCGCGACGACTCCGACCTCGACTCGCTGACCCAGCTCTCCGCCCAGGTCGACGGCTTCCTGCTCACCGCCCCGCTCGGCTCCGAGTCCCGCACGCTGGCCGCCTGCCAACTCAAGCCGACGGTCCTCGTCGACCGCGAGATCGCCGGCGTCTCCTCCGTGATCGCCGACACGGCGACGGCCTTCGCCGCCGTCGCCCGCCACTTCATCCGGGGCGGCCACCAGCGGATCGCCCTGGTGGGCGGCTCCAACCGCTCCTGGCAGAACGAGCAGCGGATAGCCGCCGTCAGGGCGGCCACCGCCGGCCTCGCCGAGCTGGCCATCTTCGACCCCATGCCGCCGACGTTCGCCGCCGGCACCGAGATCGCCCCGGCCCTCGCCGAGAGCGGCGCCACGGCCGTCATCCCCTACGCCACCGCGCTCGGCCTCGGCATCGTCTTCGCCCTGGGCGCCCGCGGCGTCGCCGTCCCCGACGGCATGGCCATCACCATCGAACGCCAGGTCGCGGCGGCGCTCGGCCTCACCACCATGCCCACCATCGACGTCGACGGCGCCGAACTCGGCCGCACGGCCATGTCCGCCCTCCACGACCTGATGACCCGCGACACGGCGGAGACGGCCGCCCGACTACGGCTACCGGTGCCGGTGGTCTTCCCGCCGCCCGGCGACGAGGCGGCACCGCGCGGCTGAGCGGGGGCGGGCCTGGTGTCTCCTCTTCAGAGGCCCCGGACCACCCGGGCCCTGCCCTGCGTGCGGAAACCGAGTTCATGACGGTAGATCTCAGGCATGCGATAGCGGCCGTCGGCGTCTCGGGCCAGCGCGCCCCACTGCTCCAGAGTCTCCACATCATCGGCCGACAGTGCTACGTCCGCGGCGTCGAAGGGCATCCTGACCGATTCCGAGTAAGTTGACATGTCCCGAAGGAGCCTTCCGAGACGCGGATTCTCCTGGTTGATCTCCTCGACTTTGGCACGGCTGCAGGCGCCCAGAGCGCTGCGCATGGCCGCCGGAGTAAGGACTCGGTCGGGCCAGCGCTCGTCTCCGACCGAGGCGCTCGCCGCCTCACAGAGGAAGCGGACGACATCCCGGGCCTGAGTCTGTTCATTGAAGTCCGACAAGGCCGCAGGAACCCAGCGCTCGGTCCGCGCCTCGCGTGAGTTGTCCATTCCGAGCTTCGCGCCCCAGAGAGGTAGGAGCGACGTGACGATCTCGTCGTAGCCCATGTCGGCGATCGGAACCACGGGGGACTCTACGGCCTCGGCGCTGGTCGCCACCCAGAGGGCGAGCCGAAGGGCGTCCTCCGTGTCCCAGCGCAGCTCATAGGGCGCGTAGCGGTCGAGAAACTGGCCGAGATTCTGCCTGATCGCCGAGCGCACAAGGTCCTGACGTACGAAGACCACGAGGCCGAGCGTACGGTGACGCAGCCGGCTGAGCCATGCGGGAATGTCCATCAGCAGAGTCCGCAGCGCGATGCGCTTCGATTCCCGGTCCACCGACTCGAGCCAGTCCTCCAACCCGTCGATGACGAAGAGGCAGGCACCGGACGCCTCCAACGTCCGATTGATCAGGAAGTCCTCGGCGGGCACGCCCCTGCCTGCGCCGGCTGACCATGCCAGGCACTCCAACCATCGGAGCCGCCAGAACTCGGGGTCGTCAGCACGCTCGTCACGCAGACCGGCGTTGAGTCGGCTCCGGATCTCGTCCGCGGTGACGCCGTCTCCGCCTGCCGCACGGTCTCGAAGCGTCTGCGGCGACGTCACGCCGGTTTGGATCGAAACATTCGCCGGATCCAGGACAGGCACCACCAAGGCGGGCCGCGCGACATCTTGTCCGTTCTCCCGAGCGAACTCCTCCCAGGTCCCCCTTGCGCACATCCGGGCATAGGTGAATGTCTTGCCCGAGCCCTTCGCACCCACGACGACTGTCACCGGGAGATCGGTGCTGTGATCCGCGATCAGACGTCGCACCGGCTCGGTGGTGAGGAACCCGAGCCCAGCATCCATGCCACTGCGCTCGGCGAAGACAAGTCGACGTGCTGTGCTTTCGAGAGCGCGCCGGCGGCCGTGCAAAGTGACCCGCCCCTCAGGGCGGGGCGGAGGCGTGGATTGCCCGCTTGAGGCAAATTCGCCCAGTAGGCCAGGCAGACCACAACGCCTGATGACCTCCACCACCGCGTCCCAGGACGACGGCAGCGCCAACAATTCCTCGCGGAACGGGCTGAGCACGGGTTTGGTGAGAACCTGCTCGTCAATGGCCAACTCCTCCAGCCCGTACTCGTCGGCGGCCGTCCGAGGCAAGGCGATCGTGGATGCCAGCGACGCCGAGAGCCTGCTGCGGGCCTGTTCGGCGTGCGAGTCATGGACGTCGAGCCGGTACTGCGTCACGATCGCGCCTGGAGTGGGGTCCGTCCCTGCCACCGCGGGTGACTGCGTGCCCAACTGCCGGATCATGGTCTCGGTGCCGCGAAGCGACTGGCTGCTGATCGTCGTGACGAACACTCGCGTCACCCGAGGATCCAACAGGATCGGAGCGGCCAACTCAGAAGCCCCGGCCCGGAGATCCAGCACGACGGTGCTGGCCTCCGCGGCGACCGCGAGGGCCGCCAGGGACTCACTGAGGAAGTACGGCGAACGGTCCTCGGTCAACAGGTCGGCAGGCCCCACCCGTGGCGGACCGAGATGTCTGCGCCGACTGGCAGGTAGCACTGTCACACGGCCGGTCCCCGGGTACCGCGAGACCCGCTGATTGGGCAGATGGGCTGCGGCGATTTCCACCGCCTGGCTGGGATCTCCCCTCCTGGAGGAGTGCAGGAGGGCCAGGAGGTCCTCGTATGCGATGTCGCAGCGTCCCCCCTGGGCCTGGTACATCCACGTGATCCCTGGCGCCTCCAGGTCCGCGTCCACCAGAAGCACATGCTGTCCCTCGAACGCGAGCCGGTCAGCCAGCGCCACGGCGTGCAGTGTGCGCCCAACGCCCCCCTTGAAGGAGTGGAAGGCGGTGAGCTGAGTGTCTCCCGCGAACCGTGACGATTCCGGGCGTGGAAGGGGCTCTGTCAGCGCCGAGGTGACACGGCGTTCGCTGAGCCTCGGGCGACGCGCGACCATGCGGATGTCCGGTTGCTCGACCAGCCGCACGGGAAGTGCCTCTGAGGCAAGGCCGGCGGGACGGTCCAGGGGTAGTTCAAGACCGTCTTCCCCCTCGATGGTCGATCCCAGTCCAAACTGACGATCCAACCACGCGCGGACGTCAGCTGACGCCGCGTTCGGGCGAACCGTGAGCTCCACCCCGTCCCACCAGGCGTCGACCTCCAGCAGCCAGCTGGGCCACTCACCCCTTACGGCCGCCTCCGCAAGTCGGGAATCGATGTCCACCCAGGTGAAGAGCTTGCCAGCCATAGCGCTCAAGATCCCTTCCTGGCGTCCTTCACCAGTGACTTCAAGGCTTCCAACGCCGCCTTCTGATCATTCGCACGCAGTTCCGCACCATAGCGCCATGCCTCATGCAGGTCGTGGCTCTCGACCCAGGGGCCTCCCTTGTGTCGACGGCAGCGCAACGGGTCCGGCTGCCCAGGTGGGGGAGGCGGCAGGTTCAAGGCCTTGGCCAGGCCGCGCAGGTTGTGCGTCCTCAAATCACCGGATAGAGCCGAGGTGTCCTGGCGACACAGAACCCAACGCAGCACCTCGGCCTTCAAGGCGCACTCGGCGGCGTAGAAGAGCAGCAAGCCACCGACCGCCACTTCCCCCGCCTGCTCGGCGGCCTCCCCCTGCTTGGTGAGGCGATCGCGGCTCCGCCGCAACTCGCTGACCCCCACGTCCACCATCGAAACAGGTTACTTCCTCTCAGACGACGGCCGGCCGACGGCCGCGGCCCGCGTGCAGCACTGCGCGGATCCTGGCGGCGTGCGAGCTCACGTTCACGCGTGGCTGCTCCGGCGGCAGGGCCGGCTCGCCTCGGCAAGGGCGACAGAGCCCACCGGGCAGAGCCGCGGGGCGGCCAGGGGCGTTGCAGACCGTGCATTCGAGGATCCGCTGGACGGAGGGCTCGGCCGGCGGCCGTACTGGGTCGGGCGGTAGCTTCTCCGTGAGCCGGCGGTGGGCGATCCCGCGGGCGGAGAAGACCTCCCGTGGCAGCCCGGCGGTGAGCGCGTGCCAGAACTGCTGCTCGGTCACGCCTCGTTCGAACCAGGGCGCGGCCAGCTTCTCCAACTCGGCACAGTCACGGGCCGAGAGCAGCATGCGAGGATCGGCCTCGCCGAGCCGAGCGAGGGCGGTGTAGGCGCGGGAGCGGACCGGCTTCTCGTCCTTTGGCCGCTGTCCCCCGCCGAGAAACGTCTCCCACCAGGCGTCGTCGCGCGCTGTGCGGGAGAAGTAGGTCCGGGTGACCCACTGCGTCGCGCCGTTATCGCGCTCGCTGACCCGGCGCAGGTGTCCGGCCTCGGAGAGGCGGCGCAGTGAGGTGGAGACCGCCATCTGCCCGAAGGTGAGCTGGCCGGCCAGGCCCTTGATGGAGATGTCCGCCCCCTCGGGAAGCCGGTCGATGTGGCCGGCAATGGCGGCGTCGCGCCAGTGAAGGTGCTCGAAGTCGTGTGCGGTGCGGGGCCGTTGACCGGGGGCCGAACGCTTTCCGTAGCCGGAGCGTGCCATCGGGTGTGCGGCGGAGGACGTAACAGGGCTAGGATTGGTCACAGCCACAGGGTCCTTTTCTTTCCTTGGAGATCTTCGTGGTCAGAGCTCCGCCCGGTGCTGAGAACACCGGCGGGGCTCGTTTTTTGTCCGCTGTGCCGCACGTTACGCCGTTGGGGTCATCTGTGTCCAATGCGCCACATGACGTAATCGGCGCAGTCCAGGGCGCGGGAGGGTGGGTTCAAACCCTCCGCCCATTCCACAGAAAGAGCGCTCGTTTCTCGCATCGCGAAACCCAAGACCCGGTCGCACGGCGATGTCCGTGCTCCACGACCCGATGACCCACGACACGGCGGAAACGGCGGCCTGGCTACGGCTGCCGGTGCCGGTGGTCTTTCCTGCCGGCGGGTAGCCGCCGCCACCGACGTCAGGCGGCGGCCTCTGCCGAGAACGTCACCCGGCCTCCCCACCCGGCACCACCCGCAGGTCGACACGGGCCTCCAGCGCCCGCGCCAACAAGTCAAGCGACGTCGGACGGAAGGTGTCCGGATCACCCAACTCGACGCCTTCGACCTCGTCGACCGTGACGCCGAGCCGATCCGCCAGCTCGTCCTCGGGGAGCGCCATGGTCACGCGACGGTCATGAACCGCCTGGCCAAGAGCCATCAACAACCGGATCTGTTCCCGCTCCGCCTCGACCTCCGGCGGCTCGACACGCCTCTCGGTGACACCATGTGCCCCGGCAAGCTTCCAGCGGCTGTAGTTCATCGTCCTCGCCCGGACAGTCAGGTGCGGTAGACGTGGCGGCGGTGCCGGATCGAGTGGATCTCGGAGGACTGCGTACGGGTCGGTCGGCTCTGATGGTGCGGTACTCACACAGCCTTGCTCCGGCGACGTTCCAGTTCCGCGCGGACGTCGTCGGAACTGAAGGCGTCCTCCGAGGCGAACTCCTCACGGGAGGCGCGCAAATCGGCCAGCGTCTCGTCGTCGCTGAGGATTTCGAGGGTCTCCTGCATCGACCGGTACTCCGCCACGGAGATGAGCATGACGTCAGCGCGACCGTTGCGGGTGATGGGGGACGGACTCCATACCGACCATAATGGCGACCGGTCGGAATGATGACCTCCCGGCCACGGCTCTGTTCCGGTTCGGCAGGCGAGTCACGCGGGAGGGCGGCGGCCGAACGCGACGTCGTGCGGCAGCCGCGCCGGCTCCGGAGCGACCGCGCCCCCAAGCTCACGCTTACTCCTTCTTCGACTCCGGAAGCCGCCTGGACAGTGGCCACGCGGAGCCGTTCGCCCGCTGCGCCCCGAACGCGTTCCTCAACGTCCCTACCGAGATGGCCCGTCGGGACGGTTGGCTATGCGCCGTCCGCGCCTGACGTGGCGGCGCCGTCCGAGGGTGTCGCCGGCGTCGCGTAGAGGATGTCGCGGGCCTGTTCCGCGGCGCGGGTGATGCTTTCGCCGATGAAGTCGACGAAGCGGGCGATGTTCTCGAGGCGGACGGCGGCCGGGGTGTCGGGGCCGAGGATGGCGACGCCCTGCCGTGCGACCTCGGCGAGCTGGGCCTGGGACCGGGCGGCGATGAGCGTCGACTGGTACCAGAGCTCGTTGTCGACGACGTAGCGCTCACGGCGGCGTTCGTCCCGTTCCCGGCGGATGAGGTCCAGGCCCTCCAGGAAGGTGATCGCCTTGGAGACGGACCCCGGGCTGACCCCGAGGCGTTGGGCGAGCTCGGACGCGGTGAGACTGCCCGCGTCGGTGACGTAGAGGGCGGCCAGCACCCGGGCCGTCATCTTCGGCAGGCCCTGCTGCATGAAGAGCGTGGCGAACGACTCCTCGTACTCACGCACGGCCTCGGCGTCGCGGCCGTCGCCCCCCGAGGGAGACTGCGGCCCGCGGGGCACGGCCCGCCCGCGCCGGTGGGCGCGACGTTCGGTGGCCCGGTGCGCCAGGTCGGCGCGGTAGGCGGTGGGGCCGCCGTTGCGCATCACCTCACGCGTGACCGTCGAGGTGGGGCGGTCGAGGCGCCTGGCGATCTCCGCGTAGGCGAGGCCGTCGGCCAGGCCCAGCGCGATCTGCTGACGTTCCTGCTGGGTGAGCCTGCCTCCGGGCATCGCGGTCTCCTTCGTACTCCTCAGGTGCCCGCAGCATAGCGTTCACCCTCGATCCATTGCAACGCAAGAGCGCTCGCCTGTTGCGTTGCCCCCAGACTCGTTGCAATGAAATCAGGGCCTTGACCTGTATCTATTCGATCAGAGCGCAACATCTTCATTGCCAGATCCATGAATGCAACGTAGCTTTTCCGTTGCCGGAAACGAAGACCACAAGAGGAGCCCACGATGCACACGTTCGACACCCCCGCCCCGATCTCCGCCGTGCTCGACGTCCCCGCCGGGCACATCAGGTTCATCGCCGCCGACCGGGCCGACACCACCGTCGAGGTACTGCCGGCGAACGCCTCGAAGGGCCGCGACGTGAAGGCGGCGGAGCAGACCACCGTCGAGTACGCCGACGGCGTCCTGCGGATCGACGCCCCGGCGGCGGAGAACCAGTACTTCGGCCCCTCCGGATCCATCGAGGTCACCGTCAAGCTGCCCGCCGACTCCCGCGTCGAGGCCAAGGCCGCCAGCGCCGAGTTCCGGGCCGTCGGCCGCCTGGGTGACGTCGTCTTCGAGGGCGCGCAGGGCGCGGTCAAGATCGACGAGGCCGCCAGCGTGCGGCTGACCGCGATGGACAGCGACGTCGAGGTCGGCCGGCTGGGCGGCGCCGCCCAGATCAGCACCCAGAAGGGCGACATCCGGATCGCCCAGGCGGTGCGCGGGTCGGTCGTCCTGACCACCCAGCTGGGCGACATCTCGGTCGCGGCCGCCGCCGGCGTCTCGGCCGCGCTGGACGCCAGCACCGGCTACGGCCGGATCGACAACGCGCTCAGGAACGACGGCACCGCCGGCCTGACCATCCGCGCCACCACCTCCCACGGCGACATCGTCGCCCGCGGCCTCTGACTCTCCGAGGAGCACCGATCATGACGAACCTGGCCATCGCGGCGACCGGACTGCGTAAGTCCTACGGCGACAAGACCGTCCTGGACGGTGTCGACCTGGCCGTCCCGGAGGGCACGATCTTCTCCCTCCTCGGCCCGAACGGCGC